>JAPPIY010000084.1 GCA_026914095.1 Oligoflexia bacterium | reverse complement strand
GGGAATTATATACTTGACTAGCCAAAACAAAAATACTTGCTTTTTATTTAGTTTTGAAAGCTTTTATCGGGCTTCGTCATTCCTGCTGGCGCTGGAATGACAGTTAAAAGAGTTTGGCTAGTCAAGTATATAATTCCTTCAAACTATAGATTTTTCTTTTACATTCTCTGGCAAAATGATATACTTTTTAACAATGATTCACTTTCTTTTAATTTGCTTTTGTTTTCCTGTCTTTTCTCCTCAAGCTGAAGAACTGCCAATTGCGGCGCCTTTTATGCCTGAGGCTTATGTGGCTAAAAAAGCAATTGCTGAATTAAAAGAAAAAAAGAAGAAAAAAGCCTCGGGTTCTAAAAATAACTCAAGAGCGCGAAAAACAGCGCAAGGACAGAAAAACACGATAGAAACAGAAGAAGATTACAGCCCATCTCTTACAGAGAGTCTCAATGATTCCAGTCATTTGAAAAATGAAATTAAGAGACAGCTTTCTGCCGACGACACAACACAAACGGACCCAGAAGAAAACTCTTCGGAAGAAGAAGTCGCTAATTTCGGGAATTTCTCCATTAGTATTTCTGAAAGAAAAAAGGAAGAAAACTTAAAAAAAGTGAAGAAAAAAAATTAAATCCATTGAGCTTTCAGCCAATCCTCTTTGGAATCAAGCTCTGATATAAACACTCGCTTTTCTCCTTTAAAACTGGAAGCCGGCATTTTGATTTTCCAATAATCTCTGCTTAACCCGCGGCTGTTGTCTTTTCTAAATAAAAGAGTCTGTTTATAGGTTCTCAATTGCTTTTTCCTTTGTTCGCTAAACCGCTCTCGGCTTAATTGCCTTAAAACGCTTGCTCTGTTGGCAACTTCTTTTTGATCCAGCTCTTGATACTTAAAAGCAGAATAAGTCCCTGATCTTGCGCTATAAGGAAAAACATGCATGCTCGTCCATGAGTGATTTTTTAATAAGCGATAACTCTCTTTAAAATCTTTTTTAGATTCTGTGGGAAAGCCTGCAATAATATCTAGACCCACAAAAGCTTGTGGAATGCTCTTTACTATTGCTTCAAAGGCCTGCTCCACCTCTTTTTGAGAGTATTTTCTTTTCATAGAGTCTAACACTTTTGAGTTTGCGCTTTGAAGGCTGATATGAAAGTGAGGACACATTCTCTCATCCTGATAACATTGTAAAAGCCGATCCGTGATTTCTACAGGCTCCAGGCTGGTCAGACGAATTCTTGGAATAAGAGTTGTTTTTAATAAATATTCAATCAAATCCTCCAGTCCCATTCCTTCATCTTTATAATCTCCAATATGAACCCCTGTTAAAACCACTTCTTTTATGTCCTGATCCTCTAATTTTTTAATGGAATCTCTTAAAAAAACAGCAGGAAGGCTTTTGCTTTTTCCTCTTGCAAAAGGAATAATGCAAAAGGAGCAAAAGCTGTCACAGCCATCTTGAATTTTTAAAAAAGCTCTTGCGCGATCTGGATCAGGAGACACAAAGTCACTGTAAATTTCTTTTGTTTTAAAAATGTTAGACTTAACCGCTTTATTTGTATTCTTTTGCAGTAAAGAATTTTCAATAATAGTTTTTAAGCTCTTCCTATCTGAATTTCCAATCACTAAATCCACAGACTGAGAGTTTTTATAAAGCTCTGTTTCCACTTGCGCCCCACAGCCTGTTATCACCACAAAGCTGTTAGGGTTTGAGTTTTTTATTTTCTCAGCTGTTTTCCGAATCTCTTTACCCGCTTGAGAAGTGACAGCGCAACTGTTTAAAATAAAAATATTTTTCTCGCTTTTTAAACCAGACAAATGTTTTTTCATCAAAAGGCTGTCGTAATGATTGAGCTTACAGCCAAAAGTTTTTATCTCCATATTATTGATCCTTAAATTCCTGCAAAAAGACCGTCATTCCTGCAAAAAGACCGTCATTCCTGCAAAAAGACCGTCATTCCTGCGAAAGCAGGAATCCAACTAAAACCTAAAACAGGATCAGTATAACACAGCGTTTTTAGCTATTTAAGCTTTTTTGTATCACTCCCCCGCCCAAAATTTGTTTGTCTCTATAAAAAACAGCGGATTGTCCGGGAGTAATTGCCTTTTTTGGCTGTAAAAATTTTAAAAGATAATGCTCCTTTTTTTTGTAAATATAAGCCGGCGCGCCCTCATCATGAAAACGCGTTTTTACATGCAGTTTTTCGCCGCTATTGGCTGGATCCAGCCAATGCACATCAACCACTTCAGCAGAGTGAGAATAAAGGTCATCCTCCTTTCCCAGCCAAACCTCCTGGGTTTGAGGGTCAATTTTAATGACAAATAAAGGGGAATTGAAACAAACTCCCAGTCCTTTCCTTTGGCCAATGGTGAAATTATGAATGCCATTGTGCTCAGCTAGTATTTCACCTGTAGGAAAATGTTTTAACAGCCCTTTTTTAGCTGGCTTTAATTGATTGTCTTCTACATAATTTTGAACAAAGTCTTTATAGCTGTTTTTCCCTACAAAACAAATTCCCGTGGAATCTTTTTTTTGAAAAACAGGCAGAGCTTTTTTAATGGCGATTTTTCTCACTTCCTCTTTATTCATAGAGCCCACAGGAAACAAAAGACGGGGTAAAATCTCTGGCTTGAGAGTAAATAAAAAGTAACTTTGATCTTTTACAGAATTAGAGCTTGTAAATAAACCATATTTTCCATTCTTTAATTTTTGAACTTTAGCATAGTGGCCAGTGGCTAAAAAATCACAATCCAGCTCTTCCATTTTTTTAATTAGATAATGAAACTTTAAAAAAGTGTTGCAGTTTAAGCAAGGGATAGGGGTTTTTGCGTTCAGATAATCTTGAACAAAAGGCTTTATCACTGTTTTTTCAAACAGCGTTTCACTGTTCAATACATAAAAAGGAATACCTAAAATATCACAAACGGAGCGGGCGTCTTGAACATCTACATGGGAGCAACAAGTCCCATAGCCTTCATTGCTTTTGTTTTTAGAGTAATCCCAAACCTGCAAAGTGGCGCCAACCACTTCATAACCTTGATCTTTTAAAAGACTGGCTGAAACGGAGCTATCCACCCCTCCGCTCATAGCCACTAAAACTTTCTTTTTCATTTTTAAGCTGTCAATTCTGCCTTTTTCGTTGTTCCCGCGTGAAAAACGCTCATTCCTGCAAAAAACCGCCATTCCTACGAAAAACTGCCATCCTCTGCAAAAAAACCGCCATTCCTACGAAAAACTGCCATCCTCTGCAAAAAAACCGTCATTCCTGCAAGAGTCTAGTCATTCCTGCGAAAGCAGGAATCTAGAACCTCCACTCATAACCACTAAAATTTTCTTTTTCATTGCTTTCCGCTTTTAACAAGAAACATTAAAAAAATCAACTTTTTCTAATTTAAAAAGAAGAAAAGCCCCTTTTATACGAACTGTTTGCCCCATAGCTTTTTGAGAAACATTTTATAAGGAAGAACAAGAAATTGTTTTTCTATTAAACGAGGAGTTTTTTCCGATAAAGACACAATGATTTTATATTTAAGCGGTATTTCTTCAGAAAGGGCTTTTAAACCTTTTAAATCCCTAGATCGTATTTCTTTCCCCGCTTTCACTTCAACAGCAAAATTATCACCAATAACAAAATCCACCTCTTGATGATTTTTAGATCTCCAAAAGCATATTTTCCGCCCATCTTCTGTATATTTTAAATAAGCAAGGATTTCATTAAAAATAAAATGCTCAAAACGCTTGCCAAATTCTGTTGCGCCTTCTATCGTGTCCCACTGCCCTGTGAGAGCATTTGTTACGCCTATATCAAAAAAATAAAATTTTTGCGCGCTGACCGGCTTTCTCTTAATTGTTTTTTTATAGGGAGCTAACAAACATCCAAGAAAGGTGTCTTCTAAAAGATGATAATACTCTCTAATAGTATTAGAGGAAAGTCCCACATCATTGGCTATATTACTGTAATTGATAAGCTCTGCATTTGTTTTTCCCGCTAATTCCAAAAAAAGAGAAAAAGACTGCAAGTTTCTTACTAAGGCTTCAGCTTGTATCTCCTCTTTAAGATAGACACTGGTATAAGATTGTAAAAGAGCTTTTGCTCTTTTAGATTTATAGATTGAGGGTAAAGAGCCAAACCGCATGATTCGAGAGAGATCAAAGTTAGGTATTTCAGAGCTGACCAATGGGAAAAGCTGTTGATACAAAGCTCTCCCTCCCAGTAAATTAGCGCTTCCTTTTTTGATTTTTCTGGCGTTGCTTCCAGTTAAAATAAATTTAATCTGATGACGCTCCATTAAATAATGAGCTTCATCCAGAAGTTTTGGCAGTTTTTGAATTTCATCAATTATAACTGGGCCTTTGATAGGCTTTTTTGCTAACAATCCCTCTCTTAAGAGTTGGGGAGAGCGGGAGAGCTTGAAATACAAATCTGATAAAAGCAAATCATAGTAAATAGACTTAGGGAATTTTTTACTGAGCCAATAAGATTTTCCTGTTTGTCTTGGGCCAAACAGAAACAATCCTTTACAATCTGACAAATCCAGTTGGATAAGCCTTTTAAAGGGAATTATATACATGACTAGCCAAAAAGCTCTAAAAGCCTTTAAATATA
>JAPPIY010000189.1 GCA_026914095.1 Oligoflexia bacterium | reverse complement strand
AGCAGGCGGATTTGAAAAAGCAGGAGCTACAAACCGCGCGAGAACGAGAGCAATTACAGCGGGAAAAGGCAGAGTTTCAAAACCAGCAGGCGGATTTGAAAAAGCAGGAGCTACAAACCGCGCGAGAACGAGAGCAATTGGAGCGAGAGAAGGCAGAGTTGGAAAAGCAACGCCAGCAACTGATCAGAGAGCGGGAAGAATGGGAGCAAAAAAAGGCAGAAAAAGAATATTATGTTATTTCTCTGGGTTTCAATGCAACAAAACAGGAACAGCCGGCCATTCTTTTTGAAACAGAAGACAAAAGTCTTTTTTTCAAAAGACAGGGGGAATGTGTAAAATTAAAAAAGCAGGATTTTTCCAACTTAGAGATTCTTATGATTGAAACAGAGGAAAGATTTAATTTGCCCCGACAATTCAATGTATTATGCTCTTTTAGATGGGAGACAGTTATATGCCAAGCCAACAATTATAGTATAACAAGAACTCCTGAATGGGACGGCATGTATTATTCCATTGAGCCTGTAGAAAGCATAAATGACACTTCAAATTGCGTGGAAATTTAAGTTGTTTTGTAATAGTAATTCGTCTGTGTTGAAAAAAGAAGAAATAAATATACTGATCCTGTTTGAAAATTCAGGTTTTAGCTAGACTCCCGCCTCCGCGGGAGTTCAGGCTGATGGAATCAGTCTGAACAAGGCAACGGAAAATTCAGACAAGAGTGGTATAATTCCCGCTTTTTTCAAGCTTAGCTAATTACTCTTGATTTAAAAATAAAAAAAGGATTAAATAAAATTCATGTCAAACTCTCCTCTCATCCATGTTTGAAGACTTTAAAAACAATCTGGAAAGCAGGAAAAAAAACAAACTCTATCGTGAAGTTTTTAAACCGCAAGGCTTGGATTTTTCTTCTAATGATTATCTCAGTTTGAGTTCTCACTCTCAAATGAAACAAGAGCTGGCTCAAGCTTTAAAAAACGGCGTTGGATTGTCTGCTAAAGCTTCTCCTTTGCTAGGCGGGACCAGCGCCTGTCATATTCAAGCCGAACAGGAATTGCAAAAATTTATCAATCGGCCAGCGGTTTTAACTTTTCCTTCCGGCTACCAAGCCAACTTGGGTTTAATTCCCGCTTTAGCTAAAAACAGAGTGATATTTTCTGACGAGCTTAACCATGCCAGCTTGATTGACGGCATTCGTTTAAGCCACAGCCCTTATTATATTTTTCGTCATAATGATTTAAACCATTTAGAGGATTTGCTGAAAGCAACAAAGCAAAAAAAAATAATTATCACAGAAAGCCTCTTCAGCATGGCAGGGGATTTTTGTCCGCTTAAAGAGCTGTCGAATTTAGCCCTTAAATATCAAGCTTTATTATTTATAGATGAAGCTCACAGCACAGGTCTTTTTGGCAGACGCTTGGGGGGGCGGGTGAGTGATTTAAAGCAAAAAGATCATGTTGTCACTGTCCATACTGGCGGTAAAGCTTTAGCCAGTTTTGGCGCTTGGACAGGCTCTTCTCTTTTGATAAAAAAATATTTGATTAACAACTGCCGCTCTTTTATTTACAGCACAGCCCCTTCTCCTCTTTTAATGTGTCAATGGCTTTCTGTTTTAAAACTGTTAAAGAAAGAGAGCTATCGGGCGGAAGAGCTTAAGAAAAAAGCTCAGTGGCTTAGGAAAGAGTTTTTTCTTTCAGAGACAGAAAGCCCTATTCTATTTATTGTTTTAGAATCGACTCAACAGGCTTTAAAAATTTCTCAAAAATTAAAGACGGCTGGATATTTTATTCCAGCCATTCGCTGGCCAACTGTTCCTAAAGATAAACAAGGTTTAAGGCTGACGCTGAATTTTGATCACAGTTTAAAGCAGTTAAAAAGCTTAAAGCGATTTTTACAAAAAAATCATGTCATTTGTTAAACACTTAGAAAGTTGGCGCTGAAAAAAGTTTGTTTGTTGTTTAAACTGTAATTTTTGCTCAAAAGCCTGAAAATAAACTTTCAAAATTACTGGAAAACTTAGTAAAATCAAAAGTTTAACCTGTCATAACTTAATCCCTGACTTCTCTGTAGCGCTTCCTATTGCTCGGAAAACCACATCTAAATCACCTCTAAAATCAAAAGATTTTGTAAATTTATTTAACCTCTTTTTTATCCCCTCTTAAATGTTGTCACTGACTTTAACTAGATAATTTTTTGTTTTTTTAGTTGCCTATTCTGGAAATTTTTTATATCATTGCTTTTATGAACAAAATTTAGCTTAAAGATTAAACCTTATTAACTCTAAAAAAGAGGTAAAAAATGAATATATCTAAAAATGCTTTGTTAATCAGTCTTTTTTTAATAAAAGAAGGTTTTTCTCAATCACTCAAAAATCTAAAAAGGAAGACTTTACTTGTTATATCTTTTTTTGTTGTCCCATTTTTTTACTCCCCTTTTATATTTTCTGATGCTTATAAGGGCGCTTCTAATCTGAGAGTTTCTCAAACAGAAAATCAATCTCATGTAAGGGGATTTTCATCAAGTCTTGCGGGAGATAGGAGAGAGACGGGCGAATGCCCCTTTCTGCCTGAAATTGTCTCACAGGTTGTTTATCAATCTGTCCAAGCTCCTCAAATCGAGCCTTTAGCTGAAGAAACAGATCCTTATAAGGATTATGATCTGGTTGCCAATAAGCCAGCCGTTGTTTTGTTAAGCCTAAAACCGCCTGAAAACATCAAAGAGGAGGAGGAATATACAATTTCTTTGAAAGTTGAAGGCCAGCAAATAGAAGAAGCAAAATGCTCTAAAGGTTTTAATAAAATCACAATTACAACAACAAGCTCGAAGTTTAGCCTTAACAAGAAAAGCTGTAAATTAGAGGGTAAAGACTTTAGAAGAAACATAGAGAGGGTAAAAAAGAAAAGGGGATATATCAAAAGGGTAAAAGAAGAAGACATACATAATTTGAATATTTTTGTTGAAATTCCCACAGGATATAAAGGCGCTCCCAGAAGTTTAACAAAAAAGCTCTCAGTTTTTATTACGAGTCAAGAGAATCAGTTTTGCTCTTTTCAGCCAAAAAACTTTTCTGTTACTATAAGAAAAACCAGCCCTTTACACTTGAATTTTATAAACTTGACATACAATCCCTATAAAGTCCTCTCATCTTCTATTCCTAAGGATTTTTTTGAGGAAACCGGCAAGCACTGTGAAGAGAATATTGAAGTTTCTGACTATGACATCATCAATCAGTTTGCAAACTCAAAAGAGGTGAAGGAGTATTTTCCGATGATGTATCCCATTGGAGAAGATCAGGTTTCTTCAGGAGCTCTTACTGAAGAGTTTGTGTTTGGGACTTGCAATAACAATTATTATTCCAGCGCTTATATGACAGAGGGAGTGATATTTGACATTATGATGGCAGGCCTTACGGCTGAGTGGATTTATATCCGTGAGCTAGGCGTTAATGTTATTGATCAGCCCTCCTATCGCGCTAAAGAGGGTTTTTCTTCGCTTAACAGAAAGCTTATAGTGATTGTGTCAGAAGAGTATATGAAATACCATGAGCAATTAAATACAGCTGGGTTTATGCTCAAGCCATCAATAAAGGATAATTGGCCTATAGGGAGCTGGAATGTGGCTTTTGTAAATGAAGAGGCTTTAGCGAATGATGAATCCATTACAAAGCAAAAACTGCAAGGAACTGTGCTTCACGAAGTGGCGCGCATTTTAGGCCAGGAGAAAGAGTATTATGCTGAAAGGTACAAAACAGGCCCAAATAAAGACGATCCTCTTCCTGATGACCAGCAAATCCATTGGTGCCGCAAGTTTTCTAATGAAAAATCATTCCCTTGTTATAAATATGAAATTTTTGGCGGTTTAATGGCGAGTTTTAAAAATAGGAGTTGGAGATTTATTAATGGCAGGACTCCATTTATGAATGATAAATCAACAAGGTTATTTTATCAGGGAATAGATAGAGAGACTTTTCAAAAATTGTTTCAAACCCTTCACCATAAAAATTTTGATCCTACAAAGTCTTGGAAGCAGGCTCAGGCTCAACAAATCTCTCCTGTGGTTTTTTTATCCGGTCTTTATGATAAAAAGAGAGGGATATTTTATAATGGTTTTTCTATGGTTCATGAAAAAGCTTTTCCAAGCCGCTTTCAAGAAACGGGGAATTTAGAAGCTCTTCTTGCTAAAAAGATTGAATTTGAAGATTCTGTCCAATATGAGATTTTATCAAGAGTTTATCCTCCAACAGAGATGGAGTTGGAAATTCTGTTTAAAAAGGGGGAGGAGAGACGGTGGATTTAGAGGTTGTTCCTATTATAGCGAAACTTCCTATTCCCAGCCGTTATTTAACAAATGAGGAGTTAAGAAGTGATTTGCGCTTGATTGTTCGTGAGACTTTTTATAATAGGGAATCAGTGAGAAATAGAAGCCCCCTTATTCAGAAAGCCAGTTTTACTAAGGAAAAACAATCAGAGTTTTCCCAGGCAGGAAGAATCATTTATGAGTCTCCGATAGACTGGTCAGCCAAGCTGGAAGATTTAATCGTAAGAAGGGCGCAATGAGTTTGTTTAAAAAAGCTTTATGGGTTGTTGTTTTAACAAGCGGG
>JAPPIY010000099.1 GCA_026914095.1 Oligoflexia bacterium | reverse complement strand
CATCCGCTACAGCGGATTCTTCCAAAGTGGCTTTAAAAGCGGATATAAGATGAGTGGGAAGATTGCGGATAAAACCGACAGTGTCTGTTATGACAGCAGGGGAGCCATTGGGAATAAACAGTTTTCTCGTTTTAGGGTCTAAGGTCATAAAGGCTTGATCTTTTGCGGGGGCATTTGATTTTGTTAAGCGGTTTAAAAGAGTGCTTTTTCCTGAATTGGTATAGCCAATTAAGGCGAAGGAGGGAATTTCTTTTTTTATTCTGACTTGACGGTGTTGTTTTCTATTCCTTTTTACTTTTTCCAGTTTTTCCTTGATTCGCTTTATTTTATTTTGAGCTTGTCTTCTATCTGTTTCCAGAGCTTTCTCTCCAGGGCCTTTAACCGCCCTTCCACCTCCTTGACGAGACAGAGAGCCTAGCCATGCTCCAACCATTCTTGGCATTTGATCCATGAGTTGAGCCAATTCCACTTGAAGCTTTCCCTCATGGCTTTGCGCTCGGCTGGCAAAAATCTCTAAAATCAACTGGGTGCGATCCAAAACATGAATTTTTAAAAATTTTTCTAAGTTGCGGGTTTGAACCCCTGACAGGCCATGATCAAAAATGACATAATTAGGCTGTAGCTCTTTTATTTTTTTTTCTAACTCTTGTCGTTTTCCAGCTCCAATGAGAAAGGCGGTATCAATTCGTTTGAGGTTTTGTTTAA
This sequence comes from Oligoflexia bacterium, assembly GCA_026914095.1. Lineage (GTDB taxonomy): Bacteria > Bdellovibrionota > Bdellovibrionia > Bdellovibrionales > UBA1609 > JACOND01. The sequence goes on along the minus strand of JAPPIY010000099.1, from coordinate 3,914 downwards.
TTTTATAGATGGGATGAAGATTAACAGCCACTGCCAGTTCTGTTAATTCCTCAAGGTTTTCTTTGAATACAGAGGCTTTTGCATTTTTAACAGCGCTTACTAAAATAGCTGTTTGCCCCTTTTTAATGATTTGCAAAGCTGTTCCTTAATTGATTTTAAAAAAATTTTGGGCTATGCCCAAATACTTGTTTTGTAAAAATAGACTGATTTTGTTTGAATTTTGAAGTTCTTTCTGGAGATTCTTGCCTCTGCTTTCGTGGGGATATGCTTTCACGAAGGCAGGCTTTTGCGGGGACAAGCTCTTGTGGGAGTTCTGTCTTCCGAGGGAAGACGGAACAAACACACCGGATTTTCTAACACAATCAGTATACATGGTCTGTTACTTAAACTTTCTAATCAAGCTTTTAAAATAATTTCCTCTTTCTATATAGGAGCTGAACATATCAAAGCTGGGACAGCCGGGAGACAATAAGACCGTATCGTTGATACGGGATTTATGATAACTGATAAAAACAGCTTCATCAAAAGTGCCGATTAAAAAAGTTTCGACATTATCTCCAATATGGCGGTTGATGTTTTCTTTTGATTCACCTATAAGGATAAGGCTTTTTACCTTTTTACGAATGCTGTCTGCTAAAGGTCTGTAATTTAGGCCTGTGTTTTTCCCTCCCATAATTAAAATGACATTCTCTTCAAAAGCCTCTAAGGCGCGGCTGACAGCTAAAACATTAGTGGCTTTGGAATCATTATAAAAATTGACACCACCCACTCGGCGGACATATTCCATTCTGTGAGGACTGCCCTTATATTCATCAATGCCTCTTTGTATATGCATCCAATCTCCCCCTTGCTCTTTGGCAATTAGAATACCGGCCATAATATTCTCGTAAGAGTGTTTTCCTTTAAGAGGGGTGTTTTTTAAGCTATAATACTCAATTTCAGGCCGTATTCTCAGTTGGATTTCGTCTCCAATCATAACAGCCCCTCCAATACGCATAATTTGAGGCTTTAAGCTTTTTCTGGTGGAAAAATAAACAATTCGGCCTTTTTGAACTAAAGGGTCTCTGGCTATTTCTATAATGGCATTGCTGTCAGCGTTTAAAATGCTTGTGGTGTCTTCTGAAGTGTTTGTAAAAACTTTTCTTTTTGCCTGCATGTAGTCCTGCATGTTGTTGTATCTGTCTAAGTGGTTTTGCGCTAAATTGGTAAATACAATATTTTTTGCTTTCATTTGCTCTACATGCTCTAACATGAAGCTAGAAGCTTCTATTAACAAAACATCGGCTTTTTTATCTTCGTAAAGGTATTGGCTGAGGGGTCTTTTGTAGTTGCCGCCGCTCCATACATTGATTCCTGATTTTTTTAAAAACAGCTCAGCCAGCTCTAAAACTGTTGTTTTTCCATTAGTTCCTGTAATGACTGTCATAGGCTCTTTTATAAAACAGCTGGCAAATTCAAATTCTCCTGTTACTTTAACTCCATGGCTTTTAATGTAATCAAAAAGCTTGAGGTGAAAGGGAACGCCAGGGCTTAATATGACATAGTCTTGTTGGATGAGGCTTTTGGGATTGTGTCCCTCTAGCTCAAATTTGATGGGGAGGCCCTGCACTTCTTCTAAGGGGCCAGACAACTCTGCTTCTGATTTGTGATCACTGATAAGAACTTCGGCTGAGTGTTTGAGTAAGAAGCGGGAAAGAGCCACTCCTGTTGCGCCTAAACCAATGACAGCTATTTTTTTTCCTTTCAGCTCGCTAAATTCCATTGACATAAAATACACCTAAAGTTTGTAGAATAATTATAATAAGACTGGTTTGTATGCAATACATTTAACGAATTTTTAGAGCGGCTAAGCTAAAAACAGCTAATAAAATAGAGATAATCCAAAAACGGACAATGATTTTAGATTCTTCTAAGCCTGTTAATTCAAAGTGGTGGTGCAGGGGCGCCATCTTAAAAATTCTTTTTTTTGTGAGTTTGTAGGAAAGAACTTGAAATATAACGGATAGAGCTTCAGCCACAAAAACTCCTCCAAAAATAGCCAGTAAAAATTCATTTTTTGTTAAAACAGCCGTTATGCCTAAAAAACTGCCTAAGCCCAAAGAGCCTACATCTCCCATAAACACTTGGGCTGGGTAGGAGTTATACCATAAAAAGCCTAAACAGCAGGCTACGATACCAGCGGATAAGGGCATAAGCTCTCCCGCTCCCATGACAAAGGGAATGTTTAAATAACCAGCCAGTTCATAATGTCCGGACAGATAAGATAAAATGCAGAGAGTGCTGGCGCAAATCATAACGGGAAAAATGGCTAGACCGTCCAAGCCATCGGTTAAATTGACGGCATTGGCGCAACCGGTGATAACAAAAGAGCCAAACAGAACATAAGCCCAGCCCATATTTAAACTGAAGTCCTTTAAGAAGGGAAAATGAAGGATGGTGGAAATATGGCCTTGATGGGTTAAGTAAGACAACACCAAGCAGGAGAGAGAAAACTCCATAATTAGCCTCCAGCGAGCTTTGATCCCTGAATAGTTTTCTTTTTTTAGTTTGAGCAGATCGTCCCATAAGCCAATTAAGGCAAAACCATAAACTAAAAGCAGAGCTGATATTATAAGGGCTTGAGAGAGATCAATCCACAAAAGACAAACAGGAAGCAGGCCTAATAATATAAAACTTCCTCCCATAGTGGGAGTGCCTTTTTTCTTTTGATGGGAGCTGGGGCCATCGGCGTTGATGCGCTCTCCCAGACTGTTTATTTTGTTAATAAAAAAGTGGGCTAAGAACAGGCAGATAAAAAAAGAAGTAAAAAAGGCTAAAAAAGAGCGAAAGGTGATGTATTGAAAGAGATTAAAAACGGGAAAGTGGGAAGAAAGGTCAAAGAGCCATTTATAGATCATGTTTTATTATTTATTCTCTTGTGTCATTTTATAGCTGTTTTATACCAGCCTTGTTTGAGTTTTTCCGCTTATTTGTATTCCTGTGGAAGCATATCCTTGCGAAAGCGGGGGCAGAAACCTCATTCAGACAAGAATTTTCAAATACGATTAGCATAAGTGATGTATTAGGTTCTTAGTTATTTTTTATCTTGCTCGTTCCTTTCTCTTGTTTTAAATGTTCTGAAATCACATCTCGTTAGCTTTTTATTTTCAGCAGTTTGTTTTTCTTTTTGCCATAAGGTTATTCTTATAGAAAGAATTTTATTAAATAAAAGCTCAGTTTAACTTTTACTTGTCGTTTTTTGCCAAGTCAAATTAAGTTTCTTTTTATTTTGCATTTTGTCAATATTTCATTTATAGCTTGATTTCTGGGGGTTTGCTGGAGGAGGGCTTTTTTATAGGGGTCAAATGTCTATTTTACTTGTCTGGCTCCTTGAGCCTTGAGCTTTTCTATTTACATTTTCCATAGGAGCATATTTTTTTCGCGGGAAAGCTTGTTTAGTTAAAAGAGTTTGGTTTATGACATGACCGACAAAGGCGAAGTGTCGTCGTCATCGCAGAGTTCACAAGTCATCTTTATTTTATTCCGAAGAAGAAAAAGACAGGCGGTTAAAGAAATGGGAACAGTATCTAGCCGAGATTGAGGCGTATCCAGAAACGAAGTCAAATTTAGAGAGAGGAGTTTTTGGACACTGTCTAACCCTAAAGGCTTTTATTACCTCACTCAAGAAGTATTTACATAAAAAAATTTTGTTGATTAGCAGCCCCAGATAATGAGGCAAAATAACGCTGTCAAAAATGGTTTCAAACGGTCATGATTGTATCAACTTTGACAATGTAAAAGATCGTCTGATTTTGCAAGAACAATTTTGGGATCGAAAAAACAATATATTATTTTTGACGAGCTTCACAATTGAAAGTTCTATTTTTTCAGTTGACTGATTTCAACCTTTGACAGCCCTGTTATTTCAGAAATAA
>JAPPIY010000046.1 GCA_026914095.1 Oligoflexia bacterium | reverse complement strand
TTTTTTAAGCCTTCATTTGTTTCTTTTATTTGTTTGTTGGTTTCAGCAGAAAGCTTTTTTATTTGCTGGTTGGTTTCAGCAGATAGATCTTTTATACTTTCTCTAGTCTCTTTTATGCTTTTTTGAGTCTCTTTTATGTTTTTTTGAGTCTCTTTTATAAGACCCCAAATTTCTTTTACTTGTGGTGTTGCTGACATGTTAAACTCCTTAAATTTTATAATAATATAATAATTTGTAAAAAGCTATGTAACAGGGCTTTTTTTATAATTTTCTTTGTTTTTTGCTCTTTTTACATCAAATTACCCGAAATAGCAATTTTATGCATAGAAAAAAGAAATTTTATAGAAAATTCTTTTATGATTAGATGGTTTTGATAAGAAATTCCACACATGATTTTGTGTTCAATAAGTGAGAGCAGGGAGCTGACTTTGTGTGTGATTTTACGCGTGAATTTTCGGGCGCGCGCGGGACGGCGCAGGACTGAGGAAGACATGGGAGGAATAAGCGGAACATTGATCTATTTTTCAAACAAATAAAACAAGTCATTGACTTGGTTAAAATGAGAGCCTTTGCTCTCGGGTTTTTGTCTTTTCAAGCAGGGACAAATCAGCCTTCGTTTTTTCCTATTATTTGAGGCTTAGGTGAACTTTAACTATAAAAAAAGGAAAGGTGAGAGTATCTAAAAAAAATTCTTTGTTAATCACTGTTTTTTTAATTGTAAAATTTTTTATAGCTCTTTTCTATTTGACAGCTCTAAAAATACTAGATAAAAATAACTTATACCGGTTCTGTTTGAAATTTCCGATTTAAATCAGATTCCGCTTTCGCAGGAGTTCCGTCTTCTGGGAGAAAACGGAACAAGAGATTGGAAAAATTCAAATAGGATTGTATACTGTTCAATTTAGAAAATATAAACTATGCTAACTCCCAGTTTAAAAAAACAATTTAAAAAGTTAAAAATCTCTCCTTCTTTTAATTTAAGAGCCAATAAAGTTGTTTATTATGGAGATTGTTTAAAGCTTCTCAAACAAATCCCTGATGAAACGGCGCAACTGATAATCACTTCTCCGCCCTATAATATAGGCAAAGAGTATGAGAGAAAACTCAAACTCAATCACTATGTGGAACAGCAAGAGACAGTAATTAAAGAATGTGTTAGAGTTTTATCCCAAAAGGGAAGTCTTTGTTGGCAGGTTGGCAATTATGTGAATAAAGGGGAAATTATACCGTTGGATGTTGCGTTAGCTCCTGTTTTTCAATCTTGTCGTCTAAAAATGAGAAATCGTATAATATGGCACTTTGCTCATGGCCTCCACTGCGCGAAAAGATTTTCTGGCCGTTATGAGACAATATTATGGTTCACCAAGTCAGATAATTATACTTTTAATTTAGATCCTGTTAGAGTGCCTCAGAAGTATCCTAATAAAAAATATTTTAAAGGGCCAAAGACGGGGCAATATTCCTGCAACCCTTTAGGAAAAAATCCGGGGGATTTGTGGCAAATTCCGAATGTGAAAAATAACCATGTTGAGAAAACAGATTATCCTTGTCAATTCCCTGTAGAGCTGGCAGAGCCTTTTGTTTTATCTATGACAAATAAAGGGGATTGGGTTTTAGACCCTTTTTTAGGCTCAGGCACAAGTTTGATTGCGGGGATCAAACATGGAAGAAAAGCTATGGGAGCGGAAGTTAATAAAAAATATATCAAAATCACTTGTGATAGGATGGATCAGTTTGAAAAGGGATTGTTAAAAACCCGTCCGATGAATACTCCTATTTATGATCCTAAAACAATAAAACCTAATCGCCCTGTTTCTCCAGAGCAGGAAAGTTTATTTAACTCTGTGGATTTAAGTTTTCGTTAGGAGCTTTATACAATGAAAATCTCTGAAATTTATTCTCATTTAAATAGGCTGGAGTATTTAATGGTTCATAAACATAGACTTTGGAAAGAAATTCAAGGGGTTATATCTGCTGTATCTGCTGAAAAGTGTAAGACAAAAATTTCTAAAGAGAGAGCAAAAAGAGGAATTAAGTTGTATAGCCCCATAGAGATAAATAAAGAGTTTAAAAAATAAGGTGGTTTATGTTTTCAGGATTGGTGACAGCGATAAGCTCTGTTTTAGAAGTGAGGGAAGAAGACTCTCTTTTAAAATTGGTTTTAAAAAGGCCGGATGACTTTAAAGAGTTGCAAACAGGGGAAAGCATAGCTGTTGATGGTGTTTGTCTGACTTTGAAGAGCTTTGACGAGCAGAGCATGAGTTTTGATTTGGGGCCAGAGACTTTAAAGATTACAGGTTGGACAATGGAAAACATAAAAAACAAAACTTTTAATTTAGAGCGATCTTTGTGTCTGCAATCCGCAGTGGGAGGTCAAATTTTAACCGGTCATGTGGACGGTTTAGCTCAAGTTATTGAGGCGCGAAAGCAAGGAGAAAGCTGTTTATTAACAATTCAGGCTCCTAAAAAATTTAAAGCTTTTATATGGGACAAAGGCTATCTTGCTTTAAATGGGGTGAGCTTGACTGTGAATAAAACAGAAAAAACAAAGGTGGAGCTTTGTTTGATCCCAGAGACTTTAAAACGAACCAATTTATCACTTATAAAAGAAGGGGACAGATTGAATTTTGAAGTGGATTATATGTCCCGCCCTGCTGTCAATGCTTTTCAAAGCTTGTATAAAAAAATAAGATGGCTTTTTTTTGTCTTTGCTTGTTTATTTGTTTTTTTATTTTTCTTTATACAAATTTCCTTTTATATGGGTGTTTGGGGGTGAGGTGTTTTATACTGATTCTGTTTGAAGTTTCGGGAATTATAGATAGGATTTTGCACAAAAAACCTTTAAACTAAGGAAATATAAGGGGTTTCAGGCTGTTTATCCAGAAAAAAATAAAGAGATAAAGTTTCCTTAAAAAGAAATGCAAAAAGCTGATAAAAAAAAGCAAGTAAAAGGGATAATGCGAAGTCCTATCTATAATTCCCGAAGTTTCAATATGTTGTTCCGTCTTCCCCCAGAAGGCTAAACTCCCGTTCAGCCTGTCCTTGCTAAAGCGAGGAGCGGAAATCTCCAGAAAAAACTTCAAAATTCAACCGGATCGCTATACTGAGTGGGTGATAAAATCAAATTTAGGGAGGGTTTTCGTTTTTTAAGTATCTTCCTTTTTTCAAATGATAGCCTCTATTCTTAATTTTAAGATGTGGGGTTAGGGCTTTTTAACCAAATATTATAGTTTATTAAAAAAACATACTTTTGCTTGACTTTTAAGCTGTCTATCCTCTATGTTCTTTTTAGGGTTTAAATAACCTGATAAATTATTTTAAACAGGGTTTAAAGGACTAAGGAGGAGCTAATATGTCTTTTTTTAGAAGAATTTTCTTTTTTCTACTGCTTAACTTTTTAATTATTACAACAGCTTCTATTTTGGCTGTATTTATCACTACGGCTTTTGGCATCAAAGGCGAATGGAGCTTCTATATTGTTTTTTACTCTATCATTGGTTTTGGAGGGGCTTTTCTTTCTTTAGCTCTGTCGCGGTATTTTGCTAAAAAGCTGATGGGGGTTCGGATTATTGATCCCCAAACAGCCAGAGGACAGGAATTAGACTTAGTGAATAGGGTTCATCAAATGGCGACACAAGCGCGTCTGCCAAACAAGCCGGAAGTGGGAATTTATGAGAGCCAACAGCCCAACGCTTTTGCGACAGGCCCCAGCAAGAAAAAGTCTTTGGTGGCTGTGTCCAGCGGGCTTTTGCAATCTATGAGCCAAGAGGAGCTGGAGGGAGTGATAGCGCATGAAGTGGCTCATATTTCCAATGGAGACATGGTTACCATGACTCTTCTTCAAGGTATGATTAACACTATGGTATTGTTGGCCGCCCGCGCTATTGCCAAGTTGATTGTTTCCAGAATGAGAGATCGGTCCATTTGGATGGAAATGGGAATTTATATTGGCCTTCAAATTGTATTTAGTATTTTGGGTTCTATTGCTTTGTGTTATTTTTCAAGAAAAAGAGAGTACCGGGCGGATAAAGATGGAGCGAGATTTTCCAGTGTTCCTAATATGATTTCAGCTCTTAAAGCTTTACAAAGAATGAGCTCTGCCGCTCCTCGTCCTCAAATGGCTTTTACAGGCAGGGGAACACAAACAGAGTCTTACAACTATCTGCAAATTTCAGGGAAAGCTAAAAAAGCCAGTTGGTTTCCTACACATCCGCCATTGGAAAACAGAATTGCCCGTTTAGAGAGGCTTTATTCTTAGCTTGTCATTCAGGTTTTCTATAAAGGCAAGAGTGAGTTTAAATGCAAGGCTTGGTGAAAAGCCCATCTTGTAGTGACAAGATACAGGACTGAATTTTTTACAAAGGTTTTCATTTTTTAGCTGTTTCCCTTGTAAGATTTGTCCTTATTTTCAAAACAGGATCCGTGTAACAACAAAAACAGACAAGCGCTATGATTTTTTCGACGCCGACTTGCTAGACAATCGCGTGATTCACATTGACGATTACGTAAAAAGCTTTATAATATTTTTGTGCTTTCTTTTATTAAAATAAACTTATTGGCTTTTTTCATTTTCAATATTTTAAGCTCCTATGCTTTGCCTGTTATTCCTGATGAGATGGAAATTCCTGCTGATATAAAG
>JAPPIY010000274.1 GCA_026914095.1 Oligoflexia bacterium | reverse complement strand
CATCAACCCCTGCCTCAAACAAACAAGAGCTAAGCTCGACTCCCACTTTTCCTAAAAGACCTTTTTGGAGGCAAAGAAACACAGGACAGCAAAGCTCACTGCCAACAGCTCCTGCGAAAAACCAAACTTCAACACAAACAACAGCTCCTGTGGAAAACCAAACTTCAACACAAACAACAGCTCCAACAACAGAAGAATCTGAATCTTCTCCCCTTTCTGATCAAACAAAAATCACTTATCAAATATCTAGGGACACTTATGTTCTTCCTGCGGGAACAAAGGAAGTTCAGCCGGGCTGTTTTGTAATAGATAGGCAAGAGACAGAAACAGAAGCTGGTTTTTGCCCGACATGCAAACGCTCTGAAGAAAATAATTCTGTTTTAAATTTCTTGACTCAGAGTCACAGTTTTGTAAATTCTATTCAGAATTATCTTAAAAAAGTTGTTGTATCTTCTAAAGATAAAATAGAAAAACAAACAGATGGCGAAGGATCTGATGTCCAAAAAATTTGCTCCCCAGAAATCAGTTTAAAAGCTATAATCAATAATTTCAACAAGACTTGCCCTTCTCCTTATAACAATAACTTTAAAAAGTTTTTTAAAAAAGCTCACTGTAAATCCTGTAAAAAAGGAATCCCTGTTGAGCTTATGCTGGCTATGATGAGTATAGAAAGCGCTGGACGCTGTCAAGCCTTTGCTGGTAATGCATTTGAAAACAGCACGGGCTTGTTTCAAGTGGATGGACGACAGCACGGTTGCCGGGATGAAAAAGGCGATACCTATAAAAAGAACACACAAGACAATCTCCAATGTTTAAAAGATCCTATCAATAACTTAAATAAAGCCACTCATATTTTAGTGGATCGTTATAAAAAAACAAATCCCGGCTCTGTATCAAAAGGTCAATGTAAAAATTGGATGAGTCTGAGTCCCGCAGAAAGAGACTCTTGGAGAAGGGGCGTTTCTGCCTATAATGGAGGGCCTGGCTGGGTTACAAGGGCTATAAAATCAGCAAGAGATCAGAGAACTTTACAAGATACAAATTACTTATCAGGAACTCATAAACATATAGAGTTAAGAGATAAACTTGATACAGCCAGCTGGGAGGAGTTGAGGCTGTTTTACTTTATAGAAAAACTATCACCTGGCAATCTAGGAAGCCGGAATCTTCCAGAATGTAAAAATTTTCTTGAAAGAGACGGAGGAGGAACCGGCAGACAGCTATGTTTAACTGTTTCCAATCTAGCCCATACAGAAGCTGTTTTAGGGCGTGAGTTAAAAGGCTCTATGGGAATGGTTGAAATTTGGTCTCAATATAAAGCGCAGTTTTTAAAAAAACATCCAGTGACTTGTCGTTAAAAGCTCTTAGCAATTGCTATTTTTTTCAGAGCTGGCCAATAAAAGTTTATTGCCTTGACTGCACAAGATATAAGCCATAAACTCTCAAAAGTAATATGAACTTAATAAAATCGCTGTCAGAAGAGACTATCAGTCAAATTTCAGCGGGAGAGGTGGTTGAGCGACCCTCCCATTTGATAAAAGAATTGGTTGAAAACTCTTTAGACGCAGGAGCTGAAGAAATTGAAATAGACTTTGACCAAGGCGGCCGCTTTGTCAGAGTGAAAGACAATGGATGCGGAATTTCCCACAGTGAAATGCCTCTGGCTTTAGCCAGACATGCCACCAGCAAAATTCAAAAGACAGAAGATATATGGAAATTAAATACTTATGGATTTAGAGGAGAGGCTCTGGCCAGCATTGCTGGAGTTAGCGATTTGACTTTAATTTCCGGTCTCAAAGGAAAAAACTCCTATAAATTGAGACAAGTCTTTGGGAGAGAAGAATCAGTTGATCCTATAGGAGAGTTAGAAGGAACAACGGTTATCATCCGCTCTTTATTTGAAAACACTCCCGCGCGATTTAAGTTTTTGAAAAGTGAAGGGGCTGAAAACTCTTCTATCAAAACCACTTTAAAAGCTTTAGCTCTCTCTCAAAAACAAATCAGTTTTAGAGTTTTGCAAAAAGGCAGGCTGGTTTTTTATTGGCCTCCTCAAAAAAGCTTATCAGACAGAACCGCTCAAGTTTTAGGGGCAAAAGAGCTTTACTGTGTGGAGGAAACAAAAGGAGCTTATAAAATACAAGCTGTTGTGGCTCCTCCCCACCATACCTTAAAAAATAAAAAATCCAGCTGGTTTTTTGTGTCCGGCCGTTGGATCGAGTCTCGTGTGATTCAAGCGGGCTTAATGTCAGCCTATAGAGGCTTGCTCATGCATGGAGAGTATCCCCTAGCTGTTATAAGCCTGACAGGCCCCAGTGATGAAATTGATGTGAATGTTCATCCTACAAAATCCCAAGCGCGTTTCAAAAACTCTTCCTTTATTTTTAAATTAGTGGAGTCCCCTATCCACCGGCTTTTAGAGCAAGCGCCCTGGACAAAAAAAATCATTCAGCCCACACCTGCAAAAAAAGAGGAAAACTTAAACTTTTTAAATCCTGAATTTAAAAAAACAAATTGGCCTATTAAACAACAAGAATATTCTGCAAAAGCGCTGTCTCAACTAGCTTGGCAGGCAGACCCAACTCCCCCTTTGAAAGAAAGGGATGGCAAGCTCAACCCCACAGATTATAAAACCAGCTCTGATCTTGAAAAAATCTCTTGGTCTGATTTGCAAATTCTCGCGCAAGCTCATCTCACTTATATTGTCTGCCAATCTGATAGAGCTTTAGTCTTTATTGATCAACACGCTTCCCATGAAAGAATTATTTATGAAAGAATTTTTCACTCTTGGAAAAAAGGAGAGGTGGAGGTTCAGTCGCAACTCGTTCCTTTAGTGTTAGATTTAGAAGAAGGACAGGCTGTCGCCCTTTTAGAATTAAATGAAGAGCTAAAAAAGCTAGGCGTTCAATTGGAAAGCTTAGGCCCGCACTCTTTAGCCATTAACTCTTACCCCCCTATTCTTAAAGAAAAAGCTTTACAGGAGGGGCTTTTGTTTTTAGCTAAACAAAGGCTGGAAACAGGAGACAGCTTCTCCTTTGAAAAAGTGGTGTCTGACTTATGCGCCACTTTAGCTTGCCATTCCGCCATTCGGGCTGGAAAATCTTTAAACTTAGAGCAAATGCAAGAGCTTTTAAAGCAAATGGATGAATTTCCTTTATCCAGCTTTTGTCCTCATGGCCGGCCGGTTTTTGTAGAATATCCTATTTCACGCTTGGAAAAAGATTTTGGCAGAATCATTTAAATGACAAAGCTTATTTTTATTGTGGGAGCAACCGCTGTTGGGAAAACAAATTGGGCTTTGGAGTTAGCAAGACTTATTCAATCAAAAAAACAAACTTCTGTTGGAATTTTAAACAGTGACAGCATTCAAATCTATAAAGATTTGAATATCGGCTCTGCCAAGCCTGATCTTTCCAGCTATCCTAATATAAATTTTTATCTTTTTAATGAGTTACAAGCCCCTCAAGTTGGCACAGCGGGTTTTTTTAGAAAAAAAGCTCTTGAAATTTTACATGAAAAACTCCCCAATGAAACCCTATTAACTGTGGGGGGAAGCGGTTTCTATCTGCAAGCTTTGGAAAAAGGAATGTACCCAGTGAAAGCGCAGTCTCTAAAGAAAGAAATTGCACAGCCTCTGTCTAAAAACTCTGGATTGAATCTAGATTTCCATTTTCACAGAAACGGCGAGAAACATAGAAAAATCAAACAGGATCCGTATAAAAATATCAATTTAGACTCCTCTGATTTGAATTTTTCAGTTAAGCCTGTCATTCCCGCAAAAGCATGCCCTCGCGAAAGCGGGGGCGGGAATCTCCAGAAAGAATCTCAAAATTCAAACAGAATCAGTATAAAAGAGCTTTATCAGGAGCTTATGCAAAAAGATCCTGAAATGGCCGCAAAAATTAGCCCTAATGATAAATATCGAATTTTAAGAGCTTTGGATTTAATAAAGACAGAAGGAAAAACAGTCTCTCAAATTAAAAAAGAGTTTAAAGAGACAGAGTTGCCCTGGCCTTATCTTAAAATTGGCTTGCAAATACCAAAAGCAGAGCTTTTAAAACGAGTCCGGCAAAGAGCTAAAACAATGATTCAAAAAGGCTTGATAGAGGAAACTCAACATTTAATAGACAAGGGATTTAAAAACTGGAAGCCCTTAAGCAGTGTTGGCTATAAATCCGCCCGGCTTTATTTGGAGGGAAAAATAAATAAAGAAGACTTAGAATCGTCTATTGTCTCTCAAACCATGCGACTGGCCAAAAAACAGAACACTTGGTTTAAAAAAGACAAAAATATTCAATGGTTTGATTGGAATTTATCCCCTTTAAAAGTTTACAAACAGATTTTTCAATGATAGAGCTTATTTTATGAACAGCATGACAGGCTTTGGCTTTCAATCCATAAATACCAAAGATTTTAAATTAGAAATTAGCATAAAATCTATTAATTCCAGATTTTTAGACATCAAGTTTTATACACCGGCCTACTACATGCCTTTGGAAGCGGAGTTGAAAAAAGTAATTTCCAGCAGGTGCAAAAGAGGCTATTTCGTTGCGCGTATGGATCGTTTTCCACAAAAACCAGCTCCTTCTATTTCCTTTCAATGGAACAAGCAACAAGCTCAAAAATGGAAAAAGCTTTATAATAATCTTTCCAA
>JAPPIY010000295.1 GCA_026914095.1 Oligoflexia bacterium | reverse complement strand
CCCATTCTGGCGCTCTACCGGGCTGCGCTACGTGCCGACAAACCATTTAAAAACCGCTTCTATGAAGTGGGGCGACCGACGGGACTTGAACCCGCGACAGCCAGAACCACAATCTGGAGCTCTACCAGCTGAGCTACGGCCGCCTCAGACTTGTTTATTTAAATGATCTTGCTGTATTTTTCAACTTTTATTAGTTTTTTCGCTTAATTTATATTACAATATATTGAAGACAGAAGGCGATTTTAAAAGAAATTATAGATAATCAAAGCTTACAACCTTGTCCTCAGCTAAAAAAAAGCTAACTTCAAATTATACTGAATCTTATTTGAGTTTTCTTCTCTTCTATATACTCCCGCAAAAGCCTGCCCTCGCGAAAGCGGGGGCAGGAGCCTAGCTGAAACCTAAAAACTCAAACTAGATCAGCATTAAGTGTATCAATATCACCCAATGTGTTTTCAAAGGCCAGCTCTGATACGCTCTTTATCATCAACGACACTCACAACACCTGAACCCAACTCTTTACGATAAGCCAGCTTTCTAATATCATAAACTGTATTTTCACCCGATAAAGCAGGGGTTTGCCATTGAGGCCCCATACGAATAGCATCCACAGGGCAAGCCTCTTCACAAAAACCGCAAAAAACACAGCGAAGCATATCAATTTCATAAGATATAGGATATTTTTCCACTTCAGGATCATCACTCTCCCCTGCTGTGATTTTAATACAATGAGCTGGGCAGTTAGTGGCGCAAAGCATGCAAGCTGTGCATCTTAAAGAGCCATCTTTTTTAACTGTTAAAATATGGTTTCCTTTAAACCTTGGGCCATATTTATAATATTCTTCTGGATAATTTAAAGTGATTCTTTGTTTTTTATTAAACCAGTTCAAAAAAAACTTTTTTAAAGTGAAAGCCATTCCCTTTAAAATAGCTGGCAAATAATAAACTCGATCGGCTGATTTTCTCTTTACTTGCATAACACTTTACTTCATAACAAAAAAAACTGTCAAAATCAAGGCTTTTTTTATACAACTAAAAACTTGACAAAAGTTAATTAACAAATCATACTATATGTTAGTTCATTTTCTGGCTATAGGAGGAAGGAATATGAAAAAACTATCTTTACTTTTTATTTGCGTGGGCTTGGCGGGAATGAGCTGTCAATCTAACACAAACCCACAATCCAACGAAGACCAAGTTACTAAAAGAAGGTTGCTGGGGTCTTGGGAGACAATTCATACACTTATCCCAGAAGTCAAACAAAGCTACAACAATCTCATAACAAAAAAAATAACAATCAACGATTTTAAAGAAAATTCCTCGGCGCTTTTGCAAGCTTATTCTTTTTTCTTTTTTAGTTTGAAGGACAAAGTGTTTATGGATAAACATACAAAATTAGTCCAATTTGTCTCTTCTCATAATCAATCGGAATCGATAGAGGCAATGAAACAAGTTTATGCCAAAATAGAAAAACTGAATAAAGAATGGCAGGCCAGTTTTCCAACAAAAGAAATTGTTTTAGAAAAATGGCAAACTTTTAAATAAAACAGTTTTTATATTTTACTTTCCTACTGAAAATTTGTTAACTGTGATCAAGTTAGTTTTAGCCACATACTATTATAAGATAGCCTCTAGTTTGATAAAATATAATTTTTGAAATACAACCTGTTTTTTATCTTTTAAAAAGCAAAGTATTGATTAAAAATCTTAAATCATGCTAAAGTTAAATTATGGATCCAAAAAAGAATTTTTTAGCTTCATTTTACTTGAGAGATGGCTTTCATTTTTTTCTTATTTTTTTCCAACTCTTTTTCAGCCTTTCCACTTATTCCGAAGAATGGCAGACAATTCGATCCCATAAAGACAATCTCACTCTCTCATTAAAAGCCAACTCCTCTGTTTACGCCTCTATCACCCGATCCAAAAGCCTTTACCCTAAAGGCTTTGACAGCCAACCCTTTTCTTTTACAGAAGTTGAGAAGGCTAAAAGAAAAATCCTATCTCTCATTCAAATTCGGGAATGGAAAAGCGATTCTTACCAATGGAAAACAAGAGGAGATAAAGGGGAGCTTTACATAAATGGCTCTTATCTTAATTACAAAAATGAAAGACAGTATTTCCAAGAGTTTCACATCTATTCTACAGAGTTTGCTCTTCAGATTCTGGTTACAGCGTCCTCCTTAAAAGAGCTGAAACTTTCAAAACCAGAAATTCTTTTTAATAAAGCAAGAGCAGGAAAATTTAATTTTTTAAATGAATAACAAACGGTCTTTTTTATGAAATACAATATTTTAATTCTTTCTATTTTTTTATTTCTTACAGCTTTCTTATCTGAAAAAACCGGCGCTTTGTCCTTAAAAAAAAGCCTTTCCTCTACATCAGCTGGATTTCATTTTGACAACTGCTGTTTTTTTTCCAACATTCAATTTTTAGATTCTTTTTCCAAAATAAAGTGTAGACTTCAGTTACAAAAAAAAGTGTGTCAAAATATTGATTCTCAATACAAAAAAAAATGTGGTGGCGAGAAAGATACTGGTGTTTTGGATATTGTTAAATATTTAGAGGGCTGTTTAGAAGGAGTTATGGACACAACTTTTTCCATGCTGACTTTTTTGTGGACTATGATGAAAGGAACATATTTTTTAACTTTTAAAGAAGATACAAAACTGTCTAAAGAGCTATCCGCTTTTGTCCAATCTTCAAAAAATTATCTCCATATTCAATACGAACAGGCTTATAAAGAAAGCTCTCCGCCAAATAAGATCCTTAAAGCGGCAGGCAAGACAGGGGACTCTATTTTCTCTTTTTTTTATAACTCAGCAGAAGGAATTATAGAGGACAATTTTGAAGAATATCAATGCTTAAATCAAGCTAAAAAAACTGAGATGATGTGTTATTTTATATCTGGTGTTCTCATTCCGCCAATTACCATTTTCACTTTATTAAAACACGGCGCAAAAGGAGCTGAAAAAATTTACCCTGCCATTAAATCAGCCAAAGAAAAATTTGTCAGCCAAAATAGACAAGCGCTCTATCCAAAACTGCATCTGCCTGATAAAGTAAAATCCTTAGCAGAGCCAAACAATGCGATCCTACTCATGGAAAAGGTAAGTAGCAAACAAACCAAAAGATATATCAAAAACAAAAGCAAAGATTTTGTCAATGAAAATACAAAAGATAAAACTCAAGAGCCCCTTTGAAACAAATATTATTAAAAGCTCTCCTTAACAGAAGAGAGCAGAATTTATTGTTTTTTCCTTTTATATATAGTGATCTGGTTTAGGTTTTCAAGTTTTAAGCGGGAGATTCCCGCTTTCGCGGGAGCTTAGCCTTCTGGGGGAAGGCTAAGCAAGTCAGACCGGAAAACCTAAACCGAATCACTATATAAATCTATCTGATCCTGAAACTAAACACTATTGGCTTGCTCTTGATCGGTATCTGGCATAAAATATAGAAGATCTACCACACTTTCCGATTGTTATTTAAAAATTGATTGTTTTTAAAATACACAGAATCCGCCGGCAGTTCAAAATCATCCGACTTTAAAAATTGAATGCAGTCTTGAATAGAAACAGCCTGCAAGCTCAAACCCTGCCCTCTTTTGATTTTTTGCCTTAAGCCTTGATGATTGGTATAAGTCCCCTCTTTTTCAAAAAAAGACTTGATTGGTATCTGAAAAAAATCATTCTTAGGGCTTAAATATTTATTTTCTATTAAGCTCATCCATACCAAAGCAGGAGCTTTAGAAAAAAGTTTAGTTTTTTCCTCTATATCTGGGAAAAAACTGGCATTTTCTGGACCTAAAACAAAAAGAAATTTTACAGCCTCTATATTTTTTTCTAAATTTTTTAAAGATTTGATTTTAGGAAATACTTTTTTCAAGCCTTTTGTATTAGGGTTTCTATCCCCTCTCAACAACAAATTGTCAAAATCATCAAAAGCCTCTTCATTGTTTATCCAATGATAAAAATCAGCTTTTGGAAAATGATCTAAAAGCGCTTGATATTCCTCATTCGTGTATTGTCCTGTCAAAACAAAATGAGGCTCCGCTTTTTCTAACAGTTTTTTAATTTTCTGAAAAGCGGATTTAGAATCTAAGAACTTCCAGTTGTCTCCCTCCCTCTGCAAAGCGGTCCCCAGCCGTGTCTTTCTACTGGTGTCTCTATAAAGAAATCGCCCTTTATCACACATCCAATGGCCATTCACTTTCTCATTAAACTTGGGGCGAACACGCCATATTCCCTCTTCATTGTAATCCACATAAACACTACAGCCTGTAGAACAGCCCGTGCAAATAGAGCTGGCTGTTTTGAGATACCAAACCCTTTGCTTAAAACGAAACTCTTTAGATGTTAGAGCGCCCACAGGACAAATATCCACTGTGTTAATGGCGTAGTCATTGTTCAAAGGCTTGTCTTTAAAACAGCCAATTTCACTTCTATCCCCGCGATTAAAAATCCCCAGCTCATGAGTTTTTGTCACCTCATCTGTAAAGCGAACACACCGGGCGCATAAAATACATCGCTCTGTATCCAACACAATTTTAGAGCCTAAATCCACCACCTTTCTTTTTTTCACTTTACTTTCAGCCATAGAGGAATCATAAGAGCCAAATTTCATATATTGATCCTGCAGAGAGCACTCCCCGGCC
>JAPPIY010000028.1 GCA_026914095.1 Oligoflexia bacterium | reverse complement strand
GGATTGCGCTTCGGGGGATACTTTTACAGATGGAAAATTAAACTATGCTATGAGTTCCATGTTTGTTCCTGATCCTGTCATGTCTTTAGCCATAGCTCCCAAGGAGCAAAGCGCTGGCGGCAATTTTACAAAAGCTCTTCAAAAATTTCGTAAAGAGGATCCCACTTTTTTTGTCAAGAGGGACGAGGAATCGGGGCAAACTATTATTTCTGGAATGGGAGAATTGCATCTTAACATTTATGTTGAAAGGATGAAACGGGAGTTTAACTGTGAGGTGAAAGTGGGTAAACCTCAAGTGGCTTATAGGGAGACTATCAATCAAACGGTTCCGTATGACTACACTCATAAAAAGCAAACAGGGGGAGCGGGTCAGTTTGCAAAAGTCGTGGGTCAGTTGGAATCACTGGGTGAAAATCCAGAGCAAAATTATGAGTTTATAAACAAAATTGTCAGCGGCCGTATTCCTAAAGAATACATTCCGGCGGTGGATAAAGGATTTCGGGAGCAAATGGCTAAAGGCCCTCTTATTGGCTTTCCTATTGTGAGCATTAAAGCCACCCTTTCGGATGGAGCTTATCATGATGTGGATTCCAGTGAAATGGCTTTTAGAATTTGCGCTATGGCTGCTTTTAGAGAATCTTACATGAAAGGCCGTCCCATAGCTTTAGAGCCGATCATGAAATTAGAGGTTTCCTGTCCTGAGGAGTTTCAAGGCCAAGTGGTGGGGCAGATCAACCAGCGGCGGGGTTTGATTAAGGGAACGGAAACACAGGAGGCTTTTACCACAGTGGAGGCTGAAGTTCCTTTAGCTGAGATGTTTGAATATTCCACGGAGTTAAGATCAGCGACACAAGGCAAGGGGGAATTTACTATGGAATTTGCCCGCTATGCCAGGGTGCCGGGCAGTATCCAAGAAGAATTGGTTAAGGAATACCAAGCCAAAAAATCTGCCTCAGCTAAATAACTTTATATTTTTGGAGGTCAAAAGTGATTTTAAGTGATGTAAGTATAAAGAAACTTATCCGAGACAAAAAACTGATTGTCCGGGGCCTGTCGCCAACAGCGATTCAGCCCAGCTCTATTGATCTCAGTTTAGGATCTGACGCTTTAATTTTAAAATATTGGAATACAAAAGGAGTGTTGGATTTGGATTCTAAAATGGAGCATCAAAAGATTTCCGCTAAAAAGGAAATTGTTATTCCCGCCCATTCTTTTATTTTAGCAACCACTAAGGAGTTTATTCAACTGCCTGATAATATATCAGCTTTTGTAGAAGGGCGAAGCTCTGTGGGGCGAATGGGATTGTTTATTCAAAACGCTTCTGTTGTGGGGCCTGGCTTTAAAGGAAAACTCACTTTAGAGCTTTATAATGCGAATATCCTTCCTATACGGTTAAAAACCGGCCGGAGGATTTGTCAGTTGATTTTATTTCAGATGGATCGTCCCGCTCAAAACCCTTATAAGGGCAAGTATCAAGGCCAAAAAAAGACCACTCCCACTAAAGCTTTTTTAGATGAAGATTAGAGTTTGATATGATAGTCATTTCGAGTGAAGTCTGGTATGAGCTAAAATAGTGGATTCATATTAAGAGGTAATTAGTGTTATTGTCAAGCGTTTTTTCAAAATCCACGGGCTTTTATATCCAAGGGAGGAATGAAGTCTTTTAGAGTTATACCAAGCCTCAATCCACTCAAAGACATCGTTTTTAGCCTCTTTCCTGCTAAGATAGGATTAGTAGCCCCCAGCTCTCTTTTTAATAAGGAAAAACAGCTTTCTGTATCCATAAAGACCTTTATGATACTCAAAAGCCTTTGAAACTTCCTCCTCACTAAGGCTTTATCCAGAAAATAAGCAGGGGTAAAATGAACCAAAAAGAAAAAACTACAAAAACGGGATAAGTAAGTCATTTTATGAAACGCCAATGCTTTCTCAATTACAGTTAAGGAAAAGAAGTGATATTTATACTAATGAAAGCCACCCAGATGACTGGACTTTTTGTTTCTGAGAAATAACTAAATGGTTTCAGGGAAACTATTAGTAAAAAAGTATTTTAGCGTTCAAAAACCTTTTTTAAAAATCACTAAAAATTTTATCTTGAAACTCTAAAACCTTGTCTTTAAAGGGGTTTCAAAGCAATTGGTGGAGGTGACGGGTTTATTTAAAAAAGAGATTAAAAAGCTAAAAGACAATTTTTCTTAGAACTTAAAAATATGAGAGAAATATTTTTATTTTCATGACAGCTTAAGAAGATTATTTTTGGTGGTTTTTAATCACTTTTAAAAAAGCGTCTCCATAAAGCTCTAATTTTTGTTTTCCCACACCGTTTATAGACAGTGTTTCTTCTAGGCTTTGAGGTTTTAAAATTGCCATTTCAATTAAAGTTCTATCAGAAAAAATGATATAAGCGGGGACTTCTTTTTCTCTGGCTAGCTGGAGTCTTAATTTTTTTAAATTTGAAAGCAAGGGCTGATCTTCCGCTTTTAGCTCTTCTTTCCTTAAGTTTGCTTTTTTTGTTTTTAGCTCCTTTTGAACAACAGAGGAAAGACTAAGCTCTTTATAGAAAAACTTTTTTCGGCCATATAAAATATCCCCTCCGCTTTCTGTCACTTTTAGAGCGCCAAAATGCTCAATATCTATATTGATATTCCCTGAAGAGATCAATTGACGGGCAAAAACCTCCCAAAAGCTTTTAGAATGGCTCGCTCCCTTTCCAAAAGTGGGCAGTTTGTGATGCCTTCTGCTTTTCACCTTATCCGTTTCAATACCGCAAACAACATCTATGATATGGCCCATTCCAAAACGATAGCCTGTCCGGGCCATCGCAGAAAGAAATTTTTGGGCCGGAACTGTTCCTTCTACCCGTTTGGGGGGAGATAAACAGTTATCACAAAATCTGCAATTGTCACAAACTTCTCCAAAATAAGACAGCAAAGCTTTTTTGCGGCAGTCGGAAGATTCACAGTAAGCCAGCAAAGCGTCCAGCCTTTTGTTTTCTCTCAGTTTGTATTCCTTATCCTCTTCTCCTGATTGAATCATCTTTCTTCTTGTTATCAGATCCTTTAAACCATAAAACAGAAGCGTGTCCGCCTGCTCTCCATCTCTTCCCGCACGGCCAATTTCCTGATAAAAATCCTCCATAGAAGCTGGCAGACTGGCATGAACAACAAAGCGAATGTTTGGTTTGTCTATTCCCATTCCAAACGCTGTCGTCGCCGACATAATCATCCCATCTTCTGTCATAAAAATATCTTGAGATTTTTGCCTGTCTTGAGCCGATCGGCCGGCATGATAGGCTTTACAAGAAAAGCCCTTATTATTTAAAAATTCAGAAATTCTTTCTGTTTCTTTTCGTGAAAGAGCATAAATGATGCCAGATAGGCCTCTCCTTTCATTTAAAAACTCCAGCAGTCTCTTTTTCCAATTGTGTTTAGGCTCTACAGACAAAAACAGATTGGGCCTGTTAAATCCTTTAACAATAATTTTAGACTTGCTGTGAGTGAGTTTTTTCGCAATATCCCATCGGGTGGCTTTATCGGCGGTTGCTGTAAAAGCGGGTAAAACAGCTTGAGGGAAAAGATGTTTCAGTTGTGACAATTGCTCATACTCAGGGCGAAAGCCAGCGCCCCATTTGGAGATACAATGAGCCTCATCAATTACAAACATTTCAATGGGCAGTTTTTTAAACTCATTTAAAATTTTTTCTGTCATCAGTTTTTCTGGAGAAATATATAAAATCTTTACTTTTCCTTTTAGGAAAGACTGTAAAGTGTCTTGATTTTGTCTAAAGCGACAGTGAGAGTGAATTTTACCCGCTAAAATTTTTAAAGACCGCAAATGACTTAGGTTCCTAGTTTTCAGGAAAGTTTTATCGGTTGCTGAGATTTTTAGAGAATTTAAATAAGCGGTTTGATCATTCATAAGAGCTATTAGAGGGGAAACCACAACAGATCTCCCCGGCAGGATAACCGCCGGAAATTGATAACACAAAGATTTTCCGGCTCCTGTGGGAAAAACCGCTAAAACATGTTTTTTGTTTAAAATGAGTTTAATAATTTCTTCTTGTCCGGAACGGAAATCTGAAAAACCAAAAGTTTCCTTTAATATAATTTTTAAGTCCATAATTTTTTAGGATTTTTATCCAGAAATATGCCGTTTCGGCATATCCTGTGAAGAGATACCCTGTTTGCGCGCTTATTACAAGGTTTTTTCTTAGCTGTGTCAATTAGAGGCTGTCTCATAAATATTTAAAAGTTGTATAAAAATTGGAGTGTCATTAAGTTTGGGAATTATACACTTAACACAGCATAAAGTTTTTAAAACGAGAATAAATCCTAAATTTATACTGATCGGGTTTGAAAATTCAGTATGCCGTTCCATCTTCCCCTGGAAGACAGAACTCCCGCGAAAGCTTGTCCTCGCGCAAACGGGGGTGGGAATCCTCAGAAAAAACTTCAAAATTCAAAATAAAGCCGTTTCATAAAATTCTTTGGTGATATTTTTATGTTTTGTAAAAGCTGAAAAACCCTTACATTTAAAGGCTTTTGGAGCTTTTTTGGGAAATTAAGTCTATGATTTTTAAAATAAATGAAAAAAATTAAAGTTTTTATTTGTTTTAACCAAAGGAGGTTTATTATGAAAAAAATAGCTTTATTATTATTCAGCTGGCTC
>JAPPIY010000045.1 GCA_026914095.1 Oligoflexia bacterium | reverse complement strand
CCTTTAGGCCCTTTAAATTTACCGCCTATAGATTGGAGTTCTGTTAAAGCGGAAGTTGAAATCAAAGAATCAGAAGTGATCTTTAAAAATCTGCGTCTGGGAGAATCGAGAGATGATTTTAAGATACAAATGAAGGGCAGTGGAGCTTTGAGCTTTTCTTATAGGGGACAGCCTAGGCTGAGTTCTTATAATTTAGAATTGCAAATTGATTTAAATAAAGATTTTCCGCTTAGAATATTGGATTTGATGTTTTCTACTTATAAAGAAGATAAAGGTGACTTTTATAGATACAGTGTTCAGCTGATAGGGCAGGGCAGTCAGGTGCCCAACATGGAAAAATTAGAGAATTTCACTTTAGGGAATTGAATGAAAGGGCCGGCCTCTTTCTGTTTTTAAGGGAAATTATATAGTGATCCTGTTTGAAATTTCAGTTCTGCGCGTCCTTCAAAGACTTATAAAAGAAAGGCTTGATTATAAAGTTGTTCAATATTTTCTTGAGAATAAAATTTCAGCAAACGAGCTAGTTGATAAATGGCTAAATAAAGAGGTTAAACTAGAGCCATTGGAAGAAGATATCCTACATGAATTAGACCTTTATATTTCGGATACAGATATTCATGAAAAAGATCCTGAATATAAGAAATGCAACTCAAAGAAATTCAAAAAGCTTATAATAATCTCATTAAGAGTTTAGACTAAGAATCTTTTTTTCATGTGTAAAGAAAGTTATGCCAACATACTAAACAAAACCTTTTGAAATAGGGAGACAGCAGTTGTATAGGCAAAAACTCTGATCAGAATAGCTAGTTTATATTTTTTAAGGTGACGGATTAGTTCTCTTATAAAAGAGGATATGCACCGATTTTCAATGTCTATCTGATTGAGTCCTGACATAAAAAATCCAATTTTTTTAGAGATGGAGTTTTTTATACTGCTTTGAATTTCTTTTTTTACTATTTTTTGAATTTCCCTCTCAAAATTGTTTATAAAAAAAAGCGTCTTTTTCAGTAATTTAAAGAATTCTATCAAAAAGTAAAAAACAGCTAGTATCATTAACAAAGAAAAGATATAAAATATTATCCTTGGAAGGCTAATGAAAATTAGGAATATTCCCGCCAGAGACCATAAGGCATAAAAAATTGTTTTTTTATTTATTTCACTGATGATTTCAGCAATCTTTTGATCCATTTTCTTTTTTATAGAATTGTCAATTTTTTGATGAACAGCTTGCTCTGCTTGTGTTAGTTTTATCATCCTTAAATCATTTTTTTATGGGTTGTGGTTTTGATTTGACACTGATTGAAAAAGACAAGGGCGTTTGTTTGCTTTGCTGGAAGGGTCCGTCTGTCAAAACAAAAGGAAGGCCGTTTCTAATAGAGATTAAAAGAAAAATCATAGAAGATAAATCTCCTCAACGATCAAAGTCTAAAGCCTTGGTTTGTAAAGCTTTAGAAAATGATCTAAAACGAAAGAGATCTATTTGCAATTGTAGGGAACTGCTTGACAGTACGCGTCATAATTTCTAAGAATTTTAATAGCTCTTCTTTTAAAGTTGAGTTAACATGTTGAAAAATGAAATCTATAATACAAATCTTTCACCCCTTTATAGTAATACTGGTTTTTTTGAATATATCGGTCAGTTCAACGATGCCGTTGAATCCAGCCAGCGCATGTAGAACTTTTTTTATACCGCCCAATTTTGTCATGCCTGATAACAATATTGACCATTTAAATAGGCTTCTCCCAAAAAATCATAAACTGCGGATGCAAAGCGGGGACTATCCAAATGTTGAGGATCGGCCTCTTAGTGGATACGACGGCAGGTATTTCCATCAATTGGTAACAGCCATCTTTAGTAAAGAAAATGAAGGTTTTTTTAAACAAGTTATTACGGACTCTCCTGGACTGTTAGAATTTAGGAGTGAAAGAGATCAAAAGAATTTTTTACACTTTGCCGCTATAAGCAACAATTTAGAAATTGTAAAATTTTTAGCTGGATTTAAACAGTTAATCAACCAAAAAGATTCCATCGGTTTCAATCCTTTGCTATTGGCTATGACAGGAGCGCGCGACCTTGATATTTTTGAATTTTTACTTGCTCTCCCTGATACGGATACCTCCATTGAAGACATTTGGGGGGATAATATTTTTCATTATGTGTTTCTTGTACAAAGCAACAAAAAAAGAGCAAAAGTATTGGATTTGTTGTTTGAATATTTCGATTCTAATCTGATTTCCGCGCTTATAAATTCTGTTAATCATAATGGAGAAAGCTCTTTTAACTACCTCATTAGGGATTTTGAAGTTGGAATCGCTCATAAAATTTTAAATAAAACATCTATTGATTTTTCACAAGTGACCAAGCAAGGAAATAACTTTCTGCATATAGCCGGCTTAATTCCAAGTGTCCCAGCTATAAAATTTCTTTTAGAACACAGCCATATTGATGTGGAGCAAAAAAATCATTTAGGCTTAACTCCCGCGCAGATTTTTCGCTCTCATTATCCTGATAAGCCTATAATGTTTGAATTTTGAAAAAAAGCAAACGCTTTCAAAAAGCTTTAACCTTTGACACAAACAATTTGTCTTAGTTCAGCGATCACTTCAACCAAGTTGGATTGGGCCTGAAGGACTTTTTCAATAGGTTTATAGGCTTTGGGAATTTCATCAATAACGGAGCTGTCTTTTTTGCATTCTATCCCGCTGGTTTGCTCTTCCAAATCTTTCACTTTAAAAGTTTCTTTCGCTTTAACACGACTCATCAGCCGGCCGGCTCCGTGGGTACGGCTGTTTCAATTTGGCTTCTAATTTTGGATAAAGATTCAGGCAGATCATCCGCTTTTAGTGTTGTCTTGACAGCCATCATTCCACAGCCAATATCCACTCCTACTGTGGCGGGAATGATCACTTTGCCTGTGGCTGTCACAGAACCTGCAGTTGAGCCTTTTCCATAATGAGCGTCAGGCAGTAAAGAAGCATTAACTGCAAAAGGAAGCGAGCAATAAGTTTTTATTTGTATAAAATTATCAGATAGAATAACATAGATAGGGCAATGGTTTATTTGGTTTTAATCAGGCATGGTCAAAGTGAGTGGAATAAAAAAAACCTCTTCACTGGCTGGACTGATGTAGAGTTGAGCGAACAGGGAAAAAAAGAGGCCAGGCAGGCGGGTTTAGAGTTGAAAGACAGAAATATCTCATTTGAAAAAGCTTTTAGCTCAGCCCTTAAGAGATCCATTCAAACAATGGATATTGTTTTACAAAGCATGAATCTGAAAATTCCTTTTATAAAAGCTTGGCAGTTAAATGAGAGGCATTATGGCCAGCTCCAAGGGCAGAATAAACAGGAGGTCATCAATAAATTTGGAGCGGAGCAGGCGCAAAAATGGCGAAGAGGATTTACAACAGCGCCGCCTCCTCTTGAAACAAAACAGGATTTAAACAATAAAGAGCTGTATAAAACTTTAAAGTCAGCCCCTCAAACCGAATCTCTTAAAGATACACAGGACAGAGTTCTGCCATTTTGGAATAGCGCTATCTATCCCTGCATAGCCCGCAGGCAGTCGGTTTTAATTACAGCCCATGGAAACAGTTTGAGGGCGCTTATAAAAAAATTAGAAGTTATTTCTGATGAGGATATTTCTTCTGTTGAGGTTAAAACGGGCAGGCCTCTTATTTATCATATAAATCAGCGCGCGCGTATTCTTAAAAAAGAAAGTTTGTAAAAATGGAAAAAATTTGGTTAAACAACTATCCTTCCAATGTTCCTAATGAATTGCCTCCATTAGATAAAGACCTGTTTCAGAGATTTGAAACAGCCTGTAAAGAGTTTAACAGCCAGCCGGCTTTTATTAGTTTTAACAAAAGCTTGTCCTATCAAGAGCTTTATCAGCAGTCTATGCGTCTGGCTGGTTTTTTACAAGCTCAAGGCTTTAAAAAGGGGGATGTGATAGTGATTCAGCTGGCCAATCTTTTGCAATATCCTGTCAGCTTGTGGGCGAGTGTCATAGCTGGCTTGACTGTGGTGAATATGAATCCTCTCTACACAGCCAGAGAGATGTTACAGCCTATTCAAGAGACAAAAGCCAAAGGAATTATCTTATTGTCAAATAAGCTTTTGGATCTTAAGCAAATTTTCAATCAAACGGCTTTGCGGACTGTTGTGGTTACAGAGCCGGCGGATCTTTTAAATTCTCCAAAAAAACAAATAATAAATTTTATTTTCAAATATAAAACAAAAGCTTTTAAACCGATCTTGTTTGAAAATTTATCCCGACTTATTCCGTCTTCCTTCCGCAGGACTGAACTTTCACGGCAGTGGGAATTTCCTGAAAAAACTTCAAAATTCAAACCAGACCAGTTTAAACAAAATTTATTAGCAGGAGAAATCTCTTTTTTGCGGGCTTTGGCAGAAGGCTCAAAAACAACAGCAAGGGTTGTTGCCAGAGGCTTAAATGATACCTGTTTTATCCAATACACAGGAGGCACAACAGGCGCGAGCAAAGGAGCTTGCTTAACTCAAAAAAATATTTTATCTAACTTAAAGCAATGTGAAATCTGGATGTTAAGTCATTTAAAAAAGGGAGAGGAAAAGGCTTTGTCTGCTCTTCCTCTTTATCATATTTTTGCTTTTTTAGTGAATGGGCTGGTGTTTTTTTGCAATGGATACAGC
>JAPPIY010000115.1 GCA_026914095.1 Oligoflexia bacterium | reverse complement strand
TCTGTATATTTTGAATCATCTATTTTTTTAAATAAAGGAATTTCTATAGGATCCAAAATGGGAATTGAAAAAGTATACAGCATTTGATTGTAGCGATCCCAAGCCCTACAGCTCCCTCTCACCCCCTTATCAGAAATACTATCGTAAATGGAAACATTTTTTCCATCCAGATTGAGCATGCATAAAGCGGAAGGAAAAACAAAGGAATGCTGGCAAATATTAATACGGCGGTTTCTTATATCCAAGTGAAAATCATCCACACACTGTTGATACCCTTTAAAATAAGGAGCAGATTTTTCACAATAAGGAGATAAAAAATCTGCAAACACATTCATAATAGCTGAATTAATATGCCTGGCGCAGTACT
This sequence comes from Oligoflexia bacterium, assembly GCA_026914095.1. Classification (GTDB taxonomy): domain Bacteria; phylum Bdellovibrionota; class Bdellovibrionia; order Bdellovibrionales; family UBA1609; genus JACOND01. The sequence continues at coordinate 4,305 of JAPPIY010000115.1, read as the reverse complement.
CTCTGGAATAAGATAAAGGCTTTTTTCCAAAACAGCGCCTCACTTGAGGAGAATCTCCTTTCGTGATCTGATCGGCCTTCCTACAGCCCCTCGTACAGCCATTATTGCCTTCACAATAACAATCTGTATTTTCAAAAACATATTCTAAAAAGGACTGAACTGTATAATGAGCTGTTGCGCTTTGCCCCCTGCCGTTTGAAAGAGAATCAACCAGAGACAAAGGAATACACAAAAAAAAAGCTACAAGAAAAAAGACAAGACACGCTCTCATACCGCTATAAGAGAGTTTTTAACACAATATGGCTTTTTCAGCGAGAGAAATCGTTGAGTCAAGACTTTAGACTTAGCTCCATTAAATACCCTCAAAAAACGGGGATTTTGTTATCTGCCTCTTCATCTCTCAAAGCAGAGACAGATTTTAATCTCAAAGATAAAATTTGTTTTTGTCTTTCTTGATATTTTTTATAGTCTTCTTTATAGTCTAAAAAAGCTTCTATTCTTTGTCTCTCAAAAATTTTCTGCTGGTTTTGATAAGCAAAAAAAGCTCTCTCTTGGCCTGATAAGCTCTTTAACTTCTTTAGATCTGTCTTTAATTCTTTTGCTTGAACATTATTTAAAAAATCTAAAAGATAAGCTTTATTTTGATTTGATTTTCTCTCTTCTTTTAATTTTAAGTTTTGCTCCCTTAGTCTTAAAAGCCTTTCTTGATTTTTTTCAAACTCTCTTTTTTTTCTTTCAAAAATGAGATAAGACTTATAAGAGCTTAATGATCTCACTTTATTTTTGACAGAAATATCCTCATAGGAAAGGGCCCAAGAGTTTGAAAAGCAAAAAAGAGCAAACAAAATCCAGAGACGCATCTATATAAAAAATCAGATTTTTTTGAAAAAAAAACAAGGAAATAAATAATTTACACTACTTTAGTTTTAACTAGGCTGATTAGCTCTAAAAGCGCAGACGCTTGGTTTTTAGCCTCAAAAGCTCAGACAGACTTGGGCGGATCTTATTTGAATTTTTCAATTAAGAAAACAAAATTCTAAACTTGCGCTTTATGTTTATTAGGACAAACTTTATTCTTCAGCAGAAGATTCAGAGGTGATACAGTCTGGGAGAAAATAACTAATATCAGAGGCTTTGTCTGACAAAAACATGGAATTATCCTGGCTTAAATCGTTCATTTGCTCTAAATCCTCTATCATTTTTAACAGCTCCGCTTCAACTAATCGCCCCTGCTCAGAAGTTTTTCTTAAAAATTGAACTAGGCTCGTTAAAGCTTTTTGCATAGATATTTGATTGAGCTGAACATCCTCTGTATATTTATTAAAAGCCTCTGGCAAATCCTCACAAGCAATATCCTCTGTCTCAAAATAATCCAGATCCTCTGAATCATCTTGGGCGAAGCTAAAGGCAGTAAAAAAGGCGATTATAAAAATAAAAAGCGATTGTTTTGAAAAGATCATAATTTTCTCCTTTAATAAGCATTATAGGTTTTTTATAAAAAAACTCAAGAAAAATAATGCTTTTTGTAAAAAAGTAACTCACTGTCAAAAAATTAAACAGTTTTTAAGAAATGTTTGCGCTTAATCTCTCTTTGGCTGTTTGGAGTTAAAATCAAACTGTGTGTCTGACAAATATCCTCCTCCTTTTTAACTCCCTCTAAAAAAGGGCCTGTTGTAACACCTGTCGCAAAAAAACAAGCGGAACTGCGAACCAGCTCATCTCTATCCCAAATTTTGTCTAATTTCTGAACCCCCGCTTTTTCAGCCCTCTGTCTTTCTTGCTCATCTTTATAAACCAGCTGAGCTTGAAAGCCTCCATTTAAACACTTTAAAGCCACAGCTGATAAAACCCCCTCAGGGGCCCCTCCCGTCCCCATAAGCAAATCCAGGGAATAAAAATCTAAAGCGGTTTCTAAAGATAAAGCCACATCCCCATCCCCCACTAACTTAATGCGGGCTTTTGTCTCTCTAATTTCTTGAATGAGCTGTTTATGACGAGGACGATCTAAAACACCGACTGTCATATCCTCTGGCTGCTTGCCCAGCGCTTTTGCCGCGCGAAGAATGTTATCCTTAACCGGAGCCTGCAAATCTATAGCCCCTCTGGCTTCAGACCCACAAGCTAGCTTTTTCATATAAATATCAGGCGCTTTAAAAAGCTCTCCCCTTTGAGCCACAGCCATAACAGATAAAGCGCCAGGCCGAGCCTCAGCGCATAAAGCGGTGCCTTCTAAAGGATCTACAGCTATATCTAATTTAACAGAGGATTTTTGATCCCCTAACCGCTCTCCTGTGTAAAGTCTGGGAGCTTGATCTCTTTCGCCTTCTCCAATGACAATCTGAATATCTACAGGCAGTTTATTAAAAGCCGTTCTCATAGCGGAAACCGCTAACTGATCCGCTCCCTTAGAATCTCCATAACCAATTAAAGGATAACAAGCTAAAGCGGTTTTTTCAGTAATATCAACGAAAGATAAAAGAGAGTTTTCCATTTTTAAAGAGCATAAGGCTTTTCCCTCTCTTTAGCAAGCTGAACTTTTTAAATTTGTAAAAAAAGACATTTAAAGCGTCTCTGTTTTCTCCTCTTCAGTCCTCTTTTTTTAGGATTAAAGCCTCTGGTTTAGCTGACCAGTCTATAGGGTTTTAGAGCTTCTTTTATTCCTAAAACGCAATGTTTTTCAAATTCTTCTTAGAGCCTTTTTATGAAAAAAACCCAAATTTTTTTAAGAGTTTTTTCAGAGATCGCAACAGTGTAAGGCTACTTTGATAGGTCTTAAGTATTTGAATAGGTTAAATGAGGAAGAGCAAGAGTTTTTTAACAGAGCGTTTCAACAGGAGTTATTGAGAAAATTGGTAAGAGAGGCTCTTTATTTCGGCTACAGCCGCTTTTTTCCATAAAAAGATGTATTACAAAAAACACAAATTGATAAAAAGATAGCGGAAATGCAGACAGCCTGCCAGCAAAATCCCCAAAGGAAAATCCAGAGCAAAATCAACTGATTGACTCTGCAACTGCCAGCCATAGCCCTTCTGGCTCTTCTAGCAACAAACAGCCAACAAGCTCACAAACAGGAAGAGGAATTAACAGCGATCCCTTTTCCTATCGAAAAAACAATCCCTTTAGAGCAACTGGCAGAAAATTGGAAACAGAAGACAGCCAAGACCCCAGCTCCCGCTTTGAAGTCCCTTTTCCTTATGATCCCAACAGACCTCAATTAACGGATGATAAGGGAGCTGGGATCTCGGCCGATTTTGAAGGAAACAACTCTGATTCCTCAAAAGACTCTAATCCTTATACCAAACCTAATTCAAGCCTTCCCAGCCGAAGAGGAATCTCATCTCAAAAATACAGACTGCCCACAAGCTCATCCCTTGCCGGAATAAACACAATGAAAGACAAATCTGAAAAATCACTAAGGAAAAAGATAGATACAGGCATTCGGAGGTTTTTAAGCTCTGAGGAGCAATACGGGCTGATAGATGACAGCCCTCCTTCTGGCTCTGCCACCTCTTCTTTTTTAGGCTGGCTGAGCGATAAAAAAAGGAAAGCAAAAAAAGCCATGCTAAAAGCTTATGACGGAATGGTGGGGATTGACCGAGCCGAGTTTCAAAGAAGATTACAACTCAATGATGAAAATGTGGATTTGTTTGAACTTCAAAGAGAAATGTTTATAGAAGCCTGTAAGACTCACAACTGCGACTGAACAAGAGCCGGCCCGGAAATTCAAAAGCAAATCAAACAACCAGCCCAGCTCCCAACGACAAAATAAATGGCTTGTCTCTTATGATACAATCTACTTGATTACCGCTTTTCATTGATTGTCATCCATAATAAATTTAGGCTGGCCATTTGCAATCTTTCACCTCCCAGTAATGAAATTAACCATGTCCCTGCATTAAGAAAGGCTCATAAACCGGTTCCGGCTTTTCAAAATTTTTAACTTGATTGAAAAACTCTTCCACTTTTTCCACTAGAGCTTGCTTGTCTTTTTCTTGAAACAGGTTTTTGCGAAACTCAGTGGAATTGGGAAAACCAGCTGAAAACCAAGCTGAAAATTTTTTGAACTGCAATAAAAATAATCTTTCATCATAAAATGTTTCTAAGTGAAACTTTAAACGACTGACAGCCATACTATAATCTCTATTAAAATTTTCCTTTTCACTTAATTCTTCCTGAAGCAAAGCGCTAGTATTTAAAAAAGCTCCTTTTGTTATACCGATTGGGTTTGAGTTTTGAATGTTTTTTTGGACATTCCCGCTCCCCTGTTTCCATGAAGGCAGGCTGGCGCGGGGATGACAGTTGGTA
>JAPPIY010000304.1 GCA_026914095.1 Oligoflexia bacterium | reverse complement strand
AGGAGGCATGGGTTTTCCCGGCGGTTTCGGAGGAGGCATGGGTTTTCCCGGCGGTATAAATCCGTATGCTCAGGCTCAAATGCAAGCTCAACAGCAACGACAAGCGCAGTATGCCAGTTATATAAAGCTTCAACAAGCTCAAATGCAGGCTCAAATACAAGCCCAACAGGCTTGGCTCCAGCACCAGCAGTCTGTTCAGCAAGATTATATGCAAAGACAGCAAGTGATAGGAGGACTCACTCAAGAGATGTTTAAAATTCAACAACAGATTCAAATGGTTGCTTCAGGAGGGATTGGCTCTTCTTCTCTTCTAGGAGCCAGCGCAACTGGAATAGGGACTGGTTTAACATTAGGGGGATCTAACGCCCCTCCATCACACAGACCAACCCTCAGCCCGCCCAGTACGCCTTCAGGCGGAGACTTGCCTATCGTTCCCGGCCGATAAACTCGCATAGCGCCCCTTTAATTAGGTCTTAAAGAAGGGGAATTATATACATAACTTCCCAAAAAAATTTATGTTTAGACCTAACTGCTTAAAGACACTCCGTTTTTTCCAAAAGAAACTCTAGCTTTTTATAGCGAACCTCTTGTCCTTAAAACTTGCATTTGTCCGGTGACGATCTATGTAAAAAGTTAGGTTTCCTTTGGAAAACCAACAGACTTTGGATAGTTAGGTATATATCCTTAAACTTAAAGAATGGGAATTATATACTTGACTAGCCATAAAAACCCTTGTAAATAAAAGAAATGAAGGGATTTCAAGCTTTTTTAAAGAAAATAATGGATTATGAGTATGTCCCAAAAAGAAGAAAAAGAGCAAAAAACAAGCTATTAGAAAGGCTAGAAAACAGACTGATAAACGGTTTAAAAAAGGAGCTGAAGAGAAAGCAAAAGCCCAGAAGAAAAGCAATAAAAGTTTTTCTTAGTGACCTTTAAGCTTTTTAATATTAACATACTCTTGCATCATGAAACCTGAAGAAATTGTAAGAATCAACTATATAAAGGTTTTGGAAGAAGACTTTAACTATCCAAAAAGTCATATAAAAACAGAAGTTTCTATACAAAGGGGAAATATAAACAACCCTAAAAATAAAAAGGAAAGAGCTGATATAGTTATTTACAGAAACGAAATAGGCAAAGATCAGCATAAAGATGTGCTTGCTATAATTGAAACTAAAAGACCAGATGAAAAGGATGGTGTTTCTCAATTACAAAGCTATATGTCAGCTTGTTCTTGTGAATGGGGGGTATGGACTAATGGTGAAAATTATAAGTATTTCCTAAAAGAAAGTGCAAGCAATAGAATCAAAGAAACCTTTAACATTCCAAAATATGGAGAAAACATCAATAGCATAGGCACACATAATAAAAAAAGTTTAAAACCATTAAAAAACCTAAAGCCTATTTTTAAGAGAATATTTAATATATTATATTCAAACACAAATATATCAAGAAGAGAAAAACTTGGTAGTGAAATGATAAAACTAATTTTTTGTAAAATTTGGGATGAAAAATACTATTCAAACAAAATACCTAATTTTAGATTTACAAAGCAAGAAGAAGATCAAGAAAATTATGAGACATGTAAAAAAAGAATTACAGAATTGTTTAATGAAGTAAAAGAAGAACTAAGAGAAGATGGTATATTTCAAAGAGGAGAAGAAATTACATTAGATGCCAAGTCTGTATGTATTGTTGTTGGCTCATTACAACAATTTTCTTTAATGAAAACTGAAAAAGATGTTGTAGGTGAAGCTTTTGAGATATTTGCTGAAAGTAAGTTAGTTGGTGAAAAAGGAGAATTTTTTACACCAAGAGAAATTGTTAAGCTTGCTATTCAAGTCTTAGACCCAAAACCAGAAGAAACTATTTATGACCCCGCTTGTGGAAGTGGAGGATTTTTAATTTATGCCTTAGATCATATTTGGAGAAAAATGGACAGATCAAAAAAATATAAAGGCTCATCTAATTTAGATGGTTTAAAAAAAGAAATAGCTTCAAAGTCTATTTATGGTTCAGACAAAGAGCATGATTTGGTTAAAATTGCAAAGGCGTATATGTCTATAATTGGTGATGGTAAAAGCAATATTTTTCAAGAAAATATGTTGCATCCTATAGAAGATTTTCAAAACAAACCAAAAGAAATTTTATTAAAAAACGGTAAAGAAAAAAAGTTTGATTATATTATTACTAATCCGCCCTTTGGTTCAAAAATAAAAGTAGCAAAATCAGATAGTAAAAATTTTGATCTAGGTCATAAGTGGAAGATTATTGACGGGGCATGGGAAAAAACAGATTCTTTTCAAGAAACAGAACCACAGGCTTTATTTATAGAACTATGTTTAAGGTTTTTAAAAGACAAAGGGAAAATGGCTATAATTTTACCAGAAACATATTTACATGCACCAACAAAAAAACATATAATTTCTTATTTATCTAAAGATAATAGCATAGACTGTGTTTTAGATGTTCCGCATAATGCTTTTAGACCTTTTTGCAATGCTAAAACTTGTCTTATTTTTATTACTAAAAATAAAGAAAAAAGAAAAAACATTACTTTTGGTGTTATGGAAGAAATGGGACATGACCATCTTGGCAAAACAAAATATAGACCAGATAAAAGCGGAAAAATTACTGATGAAATTTGGGACGATACTACTATAGTATCTAAAGAGTTAAGAAGCGACACAGACAATGAAAATAAATATGTTTTTACAATTCCATTTAATTCAATTAAAAATGATGTTTTTGTCCCAAGATATTATTGGGATAAAAATGAACAGGAAATAAAAAAAGAAGCTAGGGATAAAAAAATAAAGCTAATAAAAGCTCAAGAACTTTTAGATAAAGAAATAATCAAAACTTTTAGAGGGCATGGGTCGCCTAAAAATGAATATAAAGGTCTTGGCAATATACCTTATGTAAGAGCTGGAGATATAGGAAATTTAGCTTTATATAAAAATCCCATTTCAGCGATCCCTTTTCATGAATACAATAAAGTAAAAGGCTCAAAGGAAGATTTAAAATATAAAGATATTGTTTTTGTAAAAGAGGGAAGCTATAGAATAGGAGATGTTGCTCTCGTATTACCAACAGACACAAAAATTTTATTAAACTCGCATTGTTTTGTGATAAGAGTTATAAAAGAAGAAAATGAATATAATATTGATCCATTTTATTTGCTATATTTATTAAATCATCCTATAACAAAAAAACAACTATATAATAAAGTTTTCATTGATACAACATTGCCAAATATAGGAGAGAGATGGACTGAACTTTTATTGCCCTTCAAAGAAAATGAAAGATTACAAGTAATAAAAAAAATGAAAGATATATTTGAAAATAGAATAAAATCTGAAAAAGCAATTATTAGTTTATATGACTAATGTCTTTTTACCAGCTCGTTGTAAGTAAGCCTTTTGTCTGTAGCTCCCTGAACTAAGGACTTAACCCTATCCATTGTATCAATTTCACAATTTCCTTTATCAAGCCTAAAGTTAAATTCTTCTAAGTATCTATGTAAATGCTTTTTAGAAAAGTGATGATAAACTCCTTTATGTCCTCTTTTCATTAAAGCCCAAACGCTTTCAATGGCTTGTAGTGGCTCCTGTTTCTTCATTTACATATTGATTAGTGGCGTGATGAGTTGTTAAGTGAATAAACCTTTTATCTAAAGTGTGATAGTGCATAGCTTCGTCTGTCATAACCTTACTGCCCTCCTTTACATTATCAATTATATTGCCTTGCAATTCAAGTTTAGAAGCCTCTTTAATAACTTTAGTCTTTACTTTATTCCCAGCTCTCATCCCCTGAACCATAGCCTTTGAGTCTTTCCAAGATTTTTCTTTTTTAAGCTTAGACTTGTGTTTGTTTTTAGATAAGCCCCCGAACCAAGTCTCATCTACCTGAACATCACCTGATAATAAACCGCCCCCATTCTTGCAAGCCTCTCTTAAGCGGTGAAGCATAAACCAAGCTGTCTTTTGAGTAACTCCTATTTGTTTTGAAAGCTGAAGACTTGAAACTCCCTTGCGGGCTGTTTGAAGTAAATAAACAGCATATAACCATTTTGATAATTCAATTTTAGACTTATGGAAAACTGTCTTAGTCCTTACATTAAACTCTTTCCTACATTTCCTGCATCTCCTAAAACCTGTTTTCTTATTCTTTTTTGATACTTCTTTTGACTTACAATAATGGCAAAAAGCTCCGTCTATCCAAATTGTATCCTCTAAAAATTTAAGGGCTTTTTCTTCAGTATTGAATTTTCTCATAAACTGATAAGCACTTAATACTTTTGCCGTTCTTTTTATTCTCATAATAACCTTCTGAAAACCTTATATTTTAAGTATATTACAAAAAGTTTGGCTAGTCAAGTATATAATTCCCTAAAGAATTAGAAAAATCTTGACTTTTTCTATATATAATATTTTATTATGAATAGGACTTTCAAATAATTTTAATGACAATTATTGCTTTAATGGCTTTATTATCAGGAATTTCCATTGGAGTTAAACTGATTATAAGGCCTTTAGAGCAAAATTAGGTTAAAATGGAAAATAGGCTTGGGAAGATTCTGGATTATTTACTCAATAACAATTGAATTTCAAAAGCTATAAAGCCTTTTTTCTTATACTATAAGAGAGAAACTATCAAAAAAGATCACTAAGGAAT
>JAPPIY010000228.1 GCA_026914095.1 Oligoflexia bacterium | reverse complement strand
GGATCAGATTCTTTATATTGGCAAGGCAAAATCTTTAAAATCCCGTGTGGCTGGTTATTTTAACAATCCTTCCTCTAGTTTGAAAACTGAGTTTTTAATTGGGCAGACAGAAAATATAGATTACATTTTAACAGAAAATGAAGTGGAGGCTTTTTTATTAGAGGCTGTTTTGATCAAAAAGCACAAGCCGAGATACAATATTCGTTTAAAAGATGATAAGTCTTACCCTTATATTCGTTTTAGCGCAGAGGATGAATTTCCCCGATTTTATTTTGAGCGGCAGGTAAAAAAATCAAAAGATATTTATTTTGGCCCTTATACAGAGGGTTTTACAGTTCGGGCTTTATTGGATTTTTTAAATCAAAGCTTTCATTTAAGAGACTGTTCTGATTCTGATTTTAAAAGCAGAAAAAGGCCTTGTTTAACTTTTGATATGGGAATTTGTCCGGCTCCCTGTGTGAAAAAAATCAGTCAAAAAGAGTATAAAAAAAACTGCCAAAAGGCTTTAAGTTTTTTAAAAGGGCGATCAAAAAGTTTGGTCAAACAACTGCAAACTGAAATGAAACAAGCCTCTAATGAGTTAAAATTTGAGTGGGCGGGGCAATTGAGAGATCACTTGCGGGCTATAGAGAGAGTAGAACTCAGCCAGGTGGTTTATCAAAAAAGCGATAAAGATAAAGATGTAGTGGTTTTGCAGTCTTCTGAACAGGGTTTTTTAATAGAGATATTGCATTTTAGAAAAGGGCGGTTGATTGGAAACCGTTTTCAATTTTTTAAAAAAATAAAAGCTCAGGAAGAGATTTTGCTCTCTTTTCTCAATCAATATTACTCAGAAAATTTAATCCCTGACGAGCTGGTAGTGAAACTGCCCATTAAAGTTTCTAAACTTAAAATTTTAGAAAAGGTTTTAAGCCGGCAGAAGAAATCAGTTTGTAAAGTCCTTTATAAATTAGCGCCGGAAAACAATTTGTTAGCTCAAAGGGCTGAGACAAATGCTCTCAATCATTTAACGAATGAAATCAATAAGGCGGAAGACAGGCGCGAGCTTTTAAAAGAAATACAAAAAAAATTTCGTTTATCAAAACCTCCCATAAGGATTGAGTGTTATGATATTTCTCATTGGCAAGGCTGTCAATCGGTTGGTTCTGGAGTTGTTTTTGAAGAAGGCCAGCCTTTAAAAAAAGACTATCGTCTGTATAATTTAAAAACGGTGTCAGATGGGGATGATTACTTGGCTTTGAAGGAGGTTTTATCCCGCCGGTTAAAACATAAAGAGTATAAAGAGCCAGATTTAATTTTAATTGATGGAGGGAGAGGGCAGTTAAAAGCGGTCAAAAAAATTTTAACGGATTTGAAAAAAGAGGATTGGCCTTTAGCTTCTCTGGCAAAAGATAGAGTCAAAGGGGAAAGAGGGTATGACTCCCAGACAAAATCCACTGGGGAAAGATTTTATCTGCCCGGCCGTAAAAACCCTGTGCTTTTTCCCTCTCACTCTAAAGCTTTAAAAATTCTTCTGCATTTAAGAGATGAAGCCCATCGTTTTGCTATTGCCTCCCATAGAAAAAAACGGGCTAAAATGTTTTTGAAAGGGGATTTGGATTCTATCAAAGGTTTGAGCTTTCAAATCAAACAAAAACTGTTAAAACATTGCGGCTCTATTAAAGTTTTAAAAAACATGACTGAAAAAGAGCTGGCGGGCTTAAGTTTTATATCCAAGCCTTTGGCTAAAAAATTAAAACAGCTTTTTTAAAATACACTGAATCTTGCTTGAAAAATTCAGGCTGTAGCTAGATTCCTGTCCCCGCGGGGACAAGCTTTCACGAGGACAGGCTTTCACGAGGACAGGCTTTCACAGGAGCGGCAAACGGCTGGGAAAATCAAACACGATTAGTATATCTAATTTTTTAATTGAATAGCTGACAGATTTTTTTTAACTTAAGGATATGTTTTCAGCCCGCTACTTGACAGAGGTTTTAGGAGTTAAAAGTTATGTATGCCCTGCTTCTGTTCAGGCTTTGAGGCATTTGGAAGGAGGGCTTCCCTGTCGTTTTTTGGTTGTTGTTTTTAAAAATCTTAGCTCTTCTCAAAAAGCTTTGCTCAAAAAGGTCATGTCATCCATAGAAGTTTTTAAATACAGCGTGTTGGAAGTGAAAGAGGAAAAAATTTTAGATGAGCTTTTTGAAAAAGCGGATCATTTTGCTCAGTTTATTTGCTTTTTTGGCGGCAAGGACTTTGTTCAAGAAGGCTGGCTTTTTCAAAGTAAAGGACAGCTCATTTCAGCTTTAAGTGACAGGACAGGCTGTTCCTTTTTTCAAACGGCTTATTCTTTAGAGGAGCTGGAAGACAGCTCTTTAGCTGTGAGAGATAAAAAACAGAAGTTATGGAATCAGTTAAAGCTTTGGAAAAACATCAGCCAATTTTAAATCAGATCGGTACAAAGTGTTTTTTTGCAGTCTTAAGTAAGTGGAAGGGTTGAGGAGATCGTAAAAAATAGCTTTTTTATAGCAACTTTTAAGCCAAGTGGTTTTGCCTGCTCCTCTGGGCCCTAAAATAAAGAAAGATCATTTGGAGGGCTGAAAGTGTCTTTTATACATGAAAAACCTAACATAGAAATTAAAAAATGTATAGTCTATCGTCAAATTTCCCGTAAAAATGACGCCCAAGATGATCAAAAATATATCAAATGAGGCTTTATATTCTGAATTGACAAGCTTTCTTTTTTGGTATTAAATATGGTATTTAATAAATCAATTCAGAATGAAACACTTGCTTACAAAAATTGTTCGTTTAAGGCTTATTCATAAAATTTTGATTCTTTTTGCTCTTTTTTTAGGCTTGTTTATTTCTTATTTCACTTGGGTTTTTGTAAGCCTTCCTAAGCTTTTTAATGTGAGTGACTATCAGCCTCTCTTGCTGAGTCAAGTTTATGAGAAAAAAGGGGAAAAAATGGGAGAGTTCTTTAAACAAAGAAGACTCATTGCGGATTATGAAGATATGCCTCTGTTTTTAATTCAGGCTTTTATATCGGCTGAAGACGGCAGTTTTTTTTCTCATAAAGGTTTAAATTATAGGGCGATTTTAAGAGCCTTTTTGGCCAATCTAAAGGCAGGGAAAAAGGTTCAGGGAGGCTCTACTATCACTCAGCAACTGGCTCGCGCTCTCTTGCTCTCTAAAGAAAAAACTTACACTAGAAAGTTTAAAGAAGCTGTTTTGTCTCTTAGAATGGAGAGCTCTTTAACCAAGCAGGATATTCTCTATATCTATTTGAATCAAATTTATTTAGGCCATGGAGCCTATGGAGTGGAAATGGCTGTCCGCACTTATTTTAGAAAATCAATTAAAGATATTACAGTGGCGGAAGCAGCTTTGCTGGCAGGGCTTCCCAAAGCCCCCAGCCGGTTTTCTCCTGTGTTTAATCCCGATCTGGCGAAAAGCCGGCAGATTTATGTTCTCAATCGCATGAGGCAGGAAGGCTACATCAGCGAGGAGGAAATGAACAAATATCTTAATGAAGATATTAAAGTTTTTGTTAGAAAAGATTTTAGCGCGAAAAACCCTTATTATTTGGAGACTGTAAGACGTCTCCTTTTACAATACATAGAAGAGACAGATTTGTTGGAAAAAGGTTTAAAAATTTATACCTTTATGGACTTGGAAAAGCAGAAATACGCTCAGAAAGCTTTGAGAAAAGGTTTGGAGGAATGGGATAAAAGACAGGGTTTTAGAGGGGTGGAAAAGAGCATAGCCAGCCTAGAGGAGCAAAAAAGCTTTAGGGAAGAAGAGGAAAAGAGACTGCGCTCTCAAGTTAAGTCCCATTTAATTTTGCCTGGTTTTGCTCTTTCTTTAGATGAAGAGACAGAGGAAATCCCTCCTGAGTTTTTTATAGAATTTGAGAAGAAATTTAAAGCCTTGGAAGAAAAAAATAAATCTCCTTCTTTTTGGCTGGAAAGAAAAGACCAGCTGGGAGGGAAAGTTTTTTCCGCTCTTATCTCTCAAGTTCAATCAGATAAAATCAAGGTCTTAACTCCTTGGGGGGAAGAAACTTTACTGTTGGAGGATTTTGATTGGGCTGTTCTCGTTGAAAATAGAGAAGAGCAAAGCTCATTAAATTCAGCTGAAGAAATTTTTAAAGTGAATGATGTGATTTCTGTTAGGGTGAAAGAGATAGAAGAAGAGCGGGAGGCAGAAGAGCCAGAAAAATCAGCAACCCTTGCTTTAACTTTATACCAAGAGCCTTTAGCAGAAGCTTCTTTAGTTTCCTTTGATCTGGAAAATTCAGAAATTATTGCCCTAGTGGGTGGTTATGATTATGATCGCTCCCAGTATAACAGAGCCTATCAGGCGCGCCGGCAGTCTGGCTCTGTGTTTAAGCCTTTTGTGTATGGGGCGGCTTTGGAAAGAGGCTATCGCCCTAATACTTTAGTTAGCGACTCTCCCATTGTTTTTACCCCTAAAGAAGCCGAAGAGAAAGAAGAGCAGGAGAAAGAGGACAGCGTTTCTAAACAGGATCTGTGGCGGCCGGTCAATTACAGCAACAGGTTTTTAGGGGATATTTTATTTCGTAAAGCTCTTATTCGCTCTTTAAATGTTCCAACGGCTCGCATCATTGAAAAAACAGGTCTGGATTGGGTTCGTTTTTATGTCAGGCGATTGGGAATTTTCAGCCCTTTAAATCAGGATTTTACAATGGCTTTAGGCTCCAGCTCTTTAACTCTTTATGAGACTTTAAAAGCTTTTTC
>JAPPIY010000249.1 GCA_026914095.1 Oligoflexia bacterium | reverse complement strand
TATATTTCCTTAGTTTGAAGGTTTTTTGTGTGCAGTCATGTATATAATTCCCAAAAAAAGAGCCTTTTTAGATAAATTTAATTTATTTAAAGAGAAGCTTTATATGCAAAAACCAGCTATAAAAAAACTGCTAGATAAACCGCAAAAAATCTCTTTAAAAAGCTTAAGTCCTATTTCCAATATTGATCTGGCTGAATTTCTATCAGACACAAAAACAGAATCTTCCGAAAAAATTTTTCAAATTTTATTAGAACATAATGGCAGTCCCTACGCTCTCAGAAATGAAATTAAACAAACTGAAAAAAAAATTTAAACGGCCAAGCCAAAGAAAAACTTATAAAACTTTTTTCTTAGTTTTTTACAATAGCAGAAAAGCTACTGGATTAAGGGTTTAAAACGAGTTCAGATTTGAACACTCTGCGGCCAAAGGCCGCTTTGTGGCAAAACACAGGACTTAAGTTTTAAGAAAGTGTGGATTGGCGCGAAAAAGTTATTTAACTAGTTGAAGCTGTCTGCCGATAAATCTGTTGATGTATTCTAAAGATTTTTTACAGCTGATTAGCCAAAAGCCTTCTCCTAATTTTGTGATTTCCACCCATAAATTTTGTGATGGAGATGGTCTAGGAGCTGGTTTAGCTCTTTATTATGCCTTAAAAAAAAGAAACCAAACAGCTTCTTTTTATACCTTAGAGCCGATACACCCTAAATATGAGTTTTTAAATAAAGATAGCATTATCCAAGTTTTTGATAAAGAAAAAACAAAAATACCTAAAAATTCTGTATTCATTTTTATAGATGTCAATGACACTCGCTTAATGGAGCCCCTCTACTCCTACTCTCAACAGAAAAAAGAGATCATTTATTTTATTGATCATCATCCTATCGTTCAAAAAAACTCAAAAGATCACTTTTTTATAGACACCACTTGCTCCAGCACAGCTGAGCTTATTTACAGTCTGCTCAAAGAGCTAAAAATTGAATTGGATGAAGACATTTGCAAAAACCTATTTTCCAGCATTGTTTTTGACACCAATCGTTTCCGTGATATTAAAAACTCCCCACGGCCCTTCTCTATTGCCTCTGAGCTGATTCCAAAAATTAAAGATGTGAATCTAATTTATGAGAATTTATTTAAAAATCTAACTATAGACAAACTCCGCTTCATGTCTCAGCTGGAAAAAGTGGAATATTACTCCAACAACCGCATTGCCTTTTTACATATTAAAGAATCTGTCTTTAAAAAATACAATACAGACAACACACAGGCTTATGATTTAATGGAGTTAGTAAGAGATGTAGAAACTATAGACTCCACAGCCCTTCTAATAGAAAATGAAGAGGGAAATTTTAAATTGAGCCTGCGATCCAGAAGCAAAAACCTTCTGCCTTTAGCTGAAAGTTTTGACGGAGGAGGGCATGCTCACTCAGCTGGGGCTTATATTCAATCTAAAAAACTCAAAGAGATTAAAGAAGCTGTTATCTCCTATTTAGCAAAATATTAAGGAGTCCATAAATATTTCTACATAGGAGAAGCAAAATTCTCTTCTATTGGGAGTTATACGCTTGACTGTGCTTATGAGATTTTTAACTAAAGAAACATCAAGGCTTTCAAACTCTTTATCCAGAAAATAAATAGAGATAAAATAGGAACTCAAAAAGAAACAAAAAAAGCTACAAAAATGGGATAAGTAAAGAGGCAATACTTCGGTCAAGCGTATAATTCCCCTTCTATTTCAATATTCTTCATAGAGCCGCTTTGTAGAAATATTTATGGACTCCTTAATAAATGTCATTTTTAGAAGAATTATTTTTATTTGACCCTTTTTTTAACTCAAAGTAAGAAAAAGGTATGTCCAAAATTTTTATAAAGAACAAACTATTTTCCAACCCTGCACAAAAACCCCTCTTTTCTGTCCATTTAAACAATTCAAAAGGCAAGAGCTTTCAATTAGCAGAGCCTAAGGCAACCCGAGCCCTATTAGCCTGTATGGATATGGAAGCTAGCTTAGGAGGCGCGGCTTCTCATTGGGGGGGGCCTTCCGCCTTCGCGGAAATTAACTCTGCCCTTTATGCTTTAATTTTTCATCAGGCTAAAGAAAAAAACAGCGACTGGTTTGAGTTATTTCATATTATTAACGATGCGGGACATTGCGAAAATGGCCTTTATGCTTTAAAAGCCAATTACGGCCTAGCTGGCTTAAGTTTAGAAGATTTAAAACATTTTCGCTCTTTAAAAAGCCATTTGACAGGACATGGGGAAGCTCATCTCTTTCCAGAAGGAGTCTATTTAAGCAATGGGCCTTTAGGCTCTACAGCAGGACAGGCTCAAGGCCTGGCTATGGCGGACAAACTTTTAGGCAATCAAAGATTGACAGTTCTGACTTTAAGTGACGGAGCTTGTATGGAAGGAGAGACAAAAGAAGCTCTAAACGCCATTCCCGGTTTTGCCACAAAAAATCAGATCAACCCCTTTTTACTTCTCATCAGTTATAACAACACAAAACTCACTGGACGAATTGATCAAGACAGCTTTTGTTTAAAGCCTTTTTTAAAAAGCTTATCCGTTTTAGGCTGGGACAGCTCTTTTGTCCCTGAAGGGCACCAGCTGGAAACCGTGTTTAACTCTATTGAGACCGCTTTAGAGAAAGCAGTAAAAAATCCCTCCCAGCCAGTTGCTCTCATCTTTGAAACTTGCAAGGGCTTTGGTGTGAAAAAAACACAAGAAGAGGCTTCAGGAGGCCATGGTTTTCCTTTAAAAAAACCAGAAGAGCTTTTAAGTTTTGTCCAAGAAATTTATGATGGCAAACAAATCCCACAGGAAATTTTAAATTGGATTGAAGAAATCCAACAGAAAAAGCCTTGCTCCAATCCTCCTTCCGCTTATTTCAAATCGGTTTCTTTTCAAAAAACGCAAGCGGGTCTGTCAAAAGCCTTGATAGAGCAAAAAGAAAAGGGACTGCCCATTGTCTCTATTAGCTCTGATCTCTATGGCTCCACTGGCTTAGCCGGATTTAGAAAGAAATTTCCCAAAGATTCCTTTGATGTGGGAGTGGCTGAAGCTAATATGATCAGCGTAGCTGTTGGTTTTTCTAAACAGGGTTTTATCCCTATTGTAGACACTTTTTCCCAATTTGCTGTCACAAAAGGAAGTCTGCCGCTTATTATGTCCGCTTTATCCCAAGCTCCTGTCATTGGTGTTTTTTCCCATGCGGGCTTTCAAGACGCCGCGGATGGCGCCTCTCATCAGGCTCTCTCTTATTTAGCTCAAACTTGCTCTTTGCCTCAAACCAAAGTTTATGCTCTAAGTTGTGCTGAAGAAGCCTATCACCTGCTTTCCCAAGCTTTAAAAAGATTTTATCAACAAAGACAAGCCGGAAAAATTCCTAAAAGCTCTATTTTCTTTCTAGGCCGTGAAACTTTTCCAGAAACTTTAGGCTCAGCCAATTACTCCTTAGACAAAGCGCAAATCTTATTAGATGAGTCTAAAAAATCAAAGCCGGTTTTAATTGCGAGTTGCGGCCCTCTAGCGACAGAAGCTTTTATTGCCGGAAAACAGCTTGCGGAACAAGGGCAAGGCTCTGTTGTAGTCAATGTTTCCTGTGTGAGCGATCCTGACACAAGCGCTCTCTCTAAATGGCTTAAAATCTGTGAAGGGCGTCTTCTCACGGCAGAAGATCACCAAGCTAAGGGAGGACTGGCCGCTCAAGTCTTGCGGGCTTTAAAAAAAGAAGGGGCAGAACTCTCCCAATTTAAAAGCTTGGCTGTTTCAGGAGAAATAGGACGAAGCGCTTATTCCGCTTTGGAGCTTTATAAAAAATTTGGTTTAGACCGAGATTCTATTACTAAAGCGGTTTTAGATTTTCACCCTCACAAGGATTAAGCTTTTCAGTTGAAATCATCACCGTTGAAAAATTGGTTGCATTGTTTATACTGATCTGTTTGAAGATGAAATCGGTTTAAAGTAAAAATTATTCAAATAAAAGCCTTAAAACGAGTTCGGCCCCCGTTTCCACGAGGACAGGCTTTGACCACAATGCAACCAAAGGTCGCTTTGTGGCAAAACACAGGACTGAGATTTTAAAGCTTTTATTTGAATAATACTCATAAGCTTTTTGTTGTCATCTCAGAAAAAATTTCAAAATTCAAACAAGCTCAGTATAAACAATCAAAATTGATCTAGGACTTGAAAGCCATCGCTGGGGAACTCAAACATCTCTGGCAGGAAATCTTTTTGAGAAGGCTTTGAAAGCTTGTATTTTTGCCAGTTATTTAAATCCTTCCAAATTAAGCGTATTTCTAAAATAAAGCCCCCGGCTTTCATAAAAATTTCTCCCAAGCCTTTCATCTCCTGTTTGGGCTGTAAATGATACAATTCAAAAGAGCCTTTTTTATGAAATTCTTTAATCTGAAAATTTTTAAAAAAGCTTTTCCGATTAAAAAAATTCGTTAAAATTTGAAATTGCAGAGGATCTTTCAATTTGAAAACCGCTTTTTCTTTTTTATCCGCCTGATGCCATAAAAAAGAGCCGTCAAAAACAGTCAGAGAGGAAGGCTTGCCTTTTAAATCCAACCGAAATTTCTGACCCTTTATATTTAAAAAACCCTCACTGATCAAGTTTGTCTTAATAACAGACAAAAACACTTCTTGCTTTATTTTTACCTGAAAAGAGGAGCTTTGATATTTTTCAAGCAATTTTTCCAAAGCTTTTTCCCCTTGTTTTATCTGTGAATCTGTCTCAGAGAAGCTGGCTTTTCCCTTTCCTAATGAAATAAA
>JAPPIY010000169.1 GCA_026914095.1 Oligoflexia bacterium | reverse complement strand
TCTCTGCCCTAATGAAGGTTTTATTTTGCGGTGTCAACCGTATAATTCCACTTAAAACAGCTTTTAAGTTACCTTTTTTTAAATAAAAAGCTCAAAAAGCCATTAAAAAAAAATAAAAAAAGCTTTAAATTCTTGGTTTAAATGTGATAAGTTAAAGAAAGGTTATGATTCAAGAAAATTCAGAAGAATCTTCGCAGAAAGACTCGATCAGTCTTTTTTTCACTGTTTTAAGGAGGAAACCGGAAAGCCTCAGCTAAGAGTCTTTTCACTCTATATGTTTAAAGTCAGTTTTTATTTATACCGATCCTGTTTGAGTTTTAAAGTTTTTTCTGGAGATTCCCGCTTTCGCGGGAAAGACTGCCATACTAAAGTTTTTTCTGGAGATTCCCGCTTTCGCGAGAAAGACTGCCATACTGAAGTTTTTTCTGGAGATTCCCGCTTTCGCGAGGACAGGCTGAGCGGGAGTTTCGTCTTCTGGGGAAAATTTAAACAGGCCATACTAAATTTTCAAACAGGATTTCGTATAAAATATCTCCTAATCAATAAATTTTTGTTAGGGAAGTCCTTTCTATACCGATCCTGTTTGAAATTTTCCACATTTCGTCATTCCCGCGAAAGCGGGAATCTCCACTTCAAGCAGAAAAACCCAAACAGGATCGGTATAATTGTCTATAATACAAACTTGAGCCACCCCAGATTCCTTTTTTAAACTGTTATGTTCCTTCTTGTCTTTTATTTTTCTTTAGCTGTTATCGTTTCTTTTATCTGCTCTTTAATGGAATCAGTGATTTTATCCACCTCTTACACCCACACTGAAACCCTTTCTCAAAAAGGAGTTCGCTACGCTCCCCTGCTAAAAAAAATGAAATATCAAATATCAAAGCCTCTTTCAGCTATTTTGACAGTCAATACAATAGCAAATACCTTAGGCGCGGCGGGGGTGGGGGCTCAAGTCCATAAACTCTATGGAAGCTCTTTTGTGACTTTATTTTCTATTGTTTTAACTTTTGTGATTTTAGTTTTCTCTGAAATTATACCTAAAACCTTAGGAGCCTCTTACTGGAAAACTTTTCTGCCAATGTCTGTTTATGTCATCCAAGGTTTAATTTTTATTTGTTACCCTTTTGTTAAACTGTCTCGTTTGGTTCAAAAGCTTTTCCGGGTTCGCACAAGATTTATTACCAGAGAGGATATTATAGGGGCCGCTAAAATGGGAATAAATGAAGGCGCTATTTATAAAAATGAAGGAGAGCTGGTTCAAAATATTTTAAAACTCAAAAGCAAAAAAGTCTCAGAGATTATGACTCCTAGAACAGTGATAACGGCTTTTAATAAAAAAATGACTGTAAAAGAAATTTTAAAAAAATACCAGCCTCTTCGTTTTGCCCGCATCCCTGTTTATGAAGAGGACTTGGATCATATCATCGGCATTGCGCATCGCTATAAAATTTTAGAAGCCCGCGCCCAAGGCTGTGATAAAATTACAGTGGACAGCTATTTAAAGCCTGTGCACACTGTTCCAGAAAACATCTCAGTAACTGCCGCTTTGGATCAGTTTATTAAAAGAAAAGAGCATATTTTTTTAGTCGTGGATGAATACGGCTCTTTATCAGGGCTGGTCTCTATGGAAGATGTAGTGGAAACTATTTTAGGCATTGAAATTGTAGATGAGCTGGATTCCGTAGCTGATTTGAGGGAACAGGCTTTAAAACAATGGAAGCAAAAGAAAAATAAAATTAGAAAAGCAAAATGACACTTTAAAACTGTGTTCTAGCCTTAAGCTTTTAAAAGCGGTGTTTACAATGATCCTGTTTGACTCCTCAGCTTTTTTTGGAGATTCCCGCTCCTCGCCCCCGTTTTCACGAGGGCAGGCTTTTGCGAGGACAAGCTGAGCGGGAGTTTTGTCCTACGGGACATTAGAGGCAAACGCTGAAATAAGCTAAAAACCCTATAAAATCTCACTGTTGTAGCCAACTGTAACTAATTATAACCTGCAAATCACGAAAAAATTTGTAGCTGAGGGCCTTCCTATGAAGACTCTTTTTTTATGTAAGAGTTGTTTTAGACCGCCACACCAGTTAATGCTATTTAATAGGCTTTTTTAATTTTTCTTCAAATTATACTATTTTTAGCTTTTTTAAAGTTTTTTTGTTGGAATAAATATTGAATGTCTTTAAGCTATTTTTTATGAGAAAACCAAACAAAGAAACAAATGGAAAAGGCTTTTCAAAAAAAGAGTCTGTAAATTTTCTTACAGAAGCTTCTGAATCAAAAGATGTTCATGTTAAAGACTATTTAAAAACTAAAATTAAAAGTGTTGAAATGCCAGACTTTTGGGGAAAAGATTGTTTGAAAGTTTTTATCAGTCATTCTGTAAAAAATTACAATATTGCAAAAAAATTAAAAGATGAATTAGCCCAGTCAAGTATCTCTTGTTTTCTTGCCCATAAAGATATTAAACCAACAAGAAAGCCAATAGAAGAAATGAGAAAAGCTTTAAACTCAATGAAACTTATGGTTACCCTTATTACTGAACATTTTAATGAAAGTTATTGGACTCATCAAGAAGTAGGAGTCGCATTAGGTAGGAATATCCCTATTATTCCTATCAAATTAGATCAAAATGATCCAAAGGGCTTTATAAGTGAAATACAGGCAATTAATTTAACTGAAACAGATATTGCTCCTTATTCTCAGAACTTTTTAAATTTATTAAATTTGATTAAAGAGAAATTTCCAAAACATTCTTATCATTTGAAAAACTTTTTCAAAGCAAGAAGTATTAGTTGTGATTATGCAAAAATAGCTTTTATGGATATAATTAAGCTTAATTTTAATGATCAAGAGATTGAAAAAATAGTAAAAGAGATCACAGATACAAGCCGGAAATACCATGGGAATTTTGGCGGAACAAACCAACTTCCAATATTATTATATGATCGAATAAGTATAAAACATTTAGAACAATTACCGGAAGAAGAAAAAGATAAATATCAATATTATGCTGAATTGCTTAATGATAAAATATTATCTCAACATACACAAAAAAGATATTCTATAACAGAGCCTAATGGTCGAACTCATTGTGAAATTATAGATAATCAAGCAATACCTTCTAAAAGTCATAAAGAAACTAAAGAACAAGAATTTGAGGATATTCCTTTTTAGAAATTGTGACGATTCTATTATATTAGTAGGGAAAACAATTTATGAAAGTTAATTTAACAGAAAAAGAAAAACGAACGGCTCTTAAGTGTCTTGAAGAGGGAAAGCCTCTTCCTGAAAAGTATCGATTTCTTCTTTTTGAAGACAAAAAAGAAGTGGAGTTGGTTTGGAATGGGAAAAACCCAGAAGTGACAAATATTGTTTTGCCTTTTCAAACCATTGAAATAGTAGATGAGCCGAGAGAAGAGCAATCCACTGATACAAAAAACAGCGATGCTCAATCCCAGCTTGGCTTTTTTGATGAAAGAGGAAGGCAAATCGCTGGCTGGACTAATAAGCTGATATGGGGTGATAATAAACTTATTCTCTCAAGTTTAACAAATGGTTCTATGAGAGAAGAAATTGAAAAAGCAGGAGGCCTAAAACTTATTTATATTGATCCGCCATTTGATGTGGGAGCTGACTTTTCCTTTGATATTGAAGTGGGAGAAGAAAGTCTCACAAAAGAACCCAATGTTTTAGAAAGTATTGCTTATAGAGACACTTGGGGAAAAGGAGCGGATAGTTTTATTGCTATGATCTATGAGCGGCTTTCATTGATGAAAAACTTACTAGCTGAAAACGGAAGTATTTATGTTCATTGTGACTGGAGAGTCAATAGTTATATCCGGTTGGTAATGGATGAAATTTTTGGAAAAGATAATTTTATAGCTGAATTTACAAGAAAAACAAGAACAAGCACACATGACAATAAAAATAATGTCAGTATTGATAATGATAGTATTTTTTTATATTCAAAAAATAATGGAAACATTTTTTATGGAAAAGAAAAAAAAATTTGATAACTATTCATAGCCAGATTATGATAGTAAAGATGATTGGATTGCAGGAGATCCAAGCGCGGCAAGTGGCAGTAATAATTTAAGGTTTGAGATAAAAAATCCCTATACAAATAAAATAGATTTTCCTCCAAAGAATAGGTTTTGGTCTTTTAGTAGAGAAACATTAAAAACTTATATTAGAGATGGAAAGATTAAATTTAAAAAAAATCATAAAAAAAATGAAAGAGGTTTTATTTTTAAACGATATAAATCAGAGTTAAAGAGTTTCTTTTCTCCATTGAGTAGTATTGAGTTTATAGATAATGAATATTTGAATCAAGTAGCTACTAAAGAAGGCAAGAGTTTAGGTTTATTGTATCCCACACAAAAACCATCAGCTCTTTTAGAGCGTATTATCAAAGCTTCTTCCAATGAAGGTGATCTTGTAGCTGATTTTTTCTGTGGCTCAGGGACAACTTGCGCTGTGGCTGAAAAGTTGGATCGTAAGTGGATCGGTTCTGATCTTGGTAAATTTGCTATTCATACCACAAGAAAAAGAATGATTGGTGTTCAGCGGGAAATGAAACAATCTGGTAAAGATTACCGCGCTTTTGAAATTCTCAATCTTGGAAAATATGAACGCCAGCACTATATAGGCGTTAATATGAATTTGAGAGAGAAAGACAGAGAAAAACAACTGGAGGAAAAAGAAAAGAATTATATCAAAATGATCTTGCAGGCTTATTCTGCAACAGCTTTAAGCCAAAGTACTGTTTTTCATGGAAAAAAATCCGATCGCATGGTGGCTATAGGCCCTATTGATC
>JAPPIY010000340.1 GCA_026914095.1 Oligoflexia bacterium | reverse complement strand
TATTGTTCCTAAAACAATTTGGCCAGCTTTAAACTCTTGAGCTTTAATTGTATCATCAAAGATCTTTTCAAACTCTGCCCTATCTGTATCCTGAGAGGAAGCCAGCCCATAGTTAGATGGAATATCTTTATCCAGAGAATCCAATAGAGCCAGCGTTTCAGCTTTTGTTTTTCTATTCTTGTTTTTTACTTCATTCATAAATAAAGGCATGCCATTCTTTCTTTAAATCTCTTCATTATTTGAGCTTTAAAACCTTTTCTCAGTAAAAAGTCAAAGATTTTTTTGGACAATAGTATAAAGGCAATTTTTTTCAAATAATAATTTTTTCAAGTTATTTTAGCTGGAAATGCTTTAAAAATCAAGTTTTAGAGCAAAAAAGTAGTTTGAGCCTTTTGATAGACAATATCAACCAGCTGGCTGGCCGTATATTTGCCTGAATCTAAACAGAGAGCGTCTTCTGGCGGAACAGCAGGCGCAAAAGAGCGCTCTTGATCTCTTTGATCCCGACTTTTTTGGGATTGAAGTATCACTTGAGCCGTCTCTTTTCTATCTCTAGCCCTTCGTTTTGCGCGCCTGTCATCGGGAGCTGTTAAAAAAATCTTCAAGGGCGCGGAAGGAAATAAAACAGTGCCACAATCTCTTCCCTCCAAAACCAGCCCCTTTTCCGAATGGGGCTTATAAAAAGCCCTCTGAACAGATATTAAAGCTTTTCTATAAGGAGGATGAGAGCTGAAAAGACTGGCCTTTTCATCTATGGCTGGTTGATAAAGCTGGGGGCTGATGTCTTTTCCTCTGTAAAAAAACAGGCTTTTTAAGTCTGTCAGCTGAATAGACCAATCCTGAGATTTAAAAAAAGAAAGATACTCTTTTTCAGTAAAATTTTCCTTAAGCCCGACATAAGCCATTCCTCTGTAAAGGACTCCTGTGGAAAACCAAGGCCACCCCAATTTTTTTGATAAATTTTGAGAAAGGGTGCTCTTTCCTGAAGAGGCCAACCCATCAACTGTAATAATCTTTTCCATTCTATCCTTTTGTTATACTTATCGGGTTTGAAATTTCAAACCCGATAAGTATAATCTCCTAAATATTTTTGTCTTAATTGAGACAAAACCTCCTCGTCAATATTGGCTCCTGAAATAACAACACAGCAATTTCTACCAATATCCCACTGCTTGTGATACTTCAATAAGCCCGCCAAACCAGCAACTCCAGAGCCTTCCGCTTGCTTTTTTTCAATCTTTTTCAGCTCCATAATACATTGAGAAATCTCCCCCTCACTCACACAAAAAACCCCATCCACATATTGAGAGGAGTTTTGAACCATCTCTGGAAAGCTTTTTTTAACAGCAATGCCATCTGTCAAACCGCTTTTTGAATGTTGAAGAGGAATGTCTTTTTGGCATAAGCATTTTTCTTTAGCGGTTATATTATTAAAACTCCTGCAAAAATCAGCTGTGCCTTCCCAAACCACTCCATAAACTTTAGCAGACGGCTTCAATGTCTTAACTGCCAGCGCAATCCCTAAAAGCAAACCGCCTCCTCCCACAGAAACAATCACCGAATCCACTTGAGCCAAATCTTTAACAATTTCAAGCCCCACTGTTCCCTGTCCCGCTATGACTTCGGAATCCGCAAAAGGATGGATAAAAATAGAGTCTCCTTTTATAGATTGAGCATAACTATAACTTTCATCATAGTTTTTTCCCTTTAAAATCACCTCAGCCCCTAAGTCTTTTGTGGCAGACACTTTCACTTTGGAAGCTGTTTCCATCATCACCACACGAGCCTTAATATTAAGGAGTTGGCCAGCCAAAGCCACTCCCTGCGCATGATTCCCCGCTGAGGCGGCAATTAAGCCTCTGGCCTTTTCTTCTTCTGTTAAAGAGAAAATTTTATTTAAAGCCCCCCTGATTTTAAAGCTTTTGATCTTTTGCTCTATCTCCCATTTCAAAAAAACATGGCAAGAAAGTTTTTTGCTCAAATGATCCGATTGAGACAAACTGGTTTTAGCTATTAAAGGGCTAAGCCGCTTTTCAGCCTGCTGAATATCTTTAAAATTGACTTTTATCATGTTTAAACAATTTCCTTTTAGCCTTCATATTGATCGTGTTTGATTTTGCGCGCAACCTCTATAGGGTGTCTTTTCATTCGGCAAAGAATGGAAGGGAAGCCATATCTTGGAATACAACCTTGCATATTTTATAACTATAATTTAAATTTGCAGGATTCTTCAAGCTTAAAATCCTAACCTAACACAGTTTAGGCTTAGCCTAGCGCAAAGAGCCTTCAAACTAAGGAAATAGGCTAAACTCCCACAAAATCCTGCCTTCATGGAAATAAATGCGGGGACGGGAATCTTTAGAAAAAGCTGAAAAATTCAAACAGGATTCGTATAAATAGGGAATAATAGGACAAAGATTCATATCTTTTAAAAAAGGCAAATATTAAAGGTGAAAAAAGCAATGTTCCAGAAGACAGCTTAATCTGGATAGCCTAGGCCCTGACACAAATCTTTTACAAAGTCACCCACATCATCCCCATCTGAAAAGCCTGCGCCCCTGCTTCCTTCCTTGTAAACCCAACCCTCTGGGTTTCTGTCTCTCCCCTGACCCTGCTGGCTGTTAATTTTATCATCTATAATGTCTGACAGGTAAAAGCTAAAGCTTTTAAAAAACCTCCAATCTCTCCTAGAATTCTTAATGATAGCCCGCCCTATACTGCAATAAATATCAAAGCAGTCTCTACTAACAGCTTCTTCCGAACAGTCTCTGTTTGTATGATTGATGAAATTCAAAAATAATTCCATTGCGGTTTCATTTTCAGATTTAATAACAGCTGACATTAACTTTTCGCTACCCAAATTATCTATAAAAGGCTCATAAACATTTTGCTCTGTATAAGGGGCGACTCTCTGTAATAAGTCCGCCAGCCTTTTAAAATTAGTGTCCGTTTCTTCAAAAATTTTGGTGATTTCCTCATTATATATAATCCATAACATAAAATGCTCAACTTCTCTTGATCCATACTTGCGAATGATTCGGCTTAAAGCTGAATTAGATATATTCAAATAAGCTGTAAAATTATCGGGATGCAGGCTTTGCAATTTCTCAAATTCAGGATTCCACAACAAATCAAAAGTCTCTTCTAAAATATTAATTTGAGGAATGGTTAAATCTCTCTGACATTCTTTTTCATTAAAGCCTTTCCAATAATACATTTTTTTACACTGCTCATAACAAGGATGATTTTCTGATTTTTCCGAGCATTTATCACCATCCGCCACGCTTTGAATTGATTTTTGCATTAAGACAACTGGCTTGGTTTTATCTTTTTGACCTTCACTTTTTTGAGCCTCCAGCTCCACAATTTTAGGCGGATGATAATAAATACAATGGCTGGAAAAAACAACAGCCATCAATAAAAGCAAAAGCTGGTTTATTTTACAGCTCAAATAACTCTTTAAATGTTTCATCTCTAAAATACCAATTATGTCTTTTGAATATTGTATCGGCTCAATTCAAGCCTTATTTGAATCAATTTTAATACACCCTATAATCCATAAAACTTTATAAATAAAAAGCTTATCTGATCCTGTTTGAATTTTCCTACTTCTTCTGAAGATTCCCGCCCTCGTTTTCACGAAGGCAAGCTTGCGCGGAAATGACTATCATGTTGAAATTTCAAATAGAATCAGCATATTTTCCAGATAAACAGCTCGAAATTCTTTTATTTCCTTAGTTTGAAGGTTCTTTATGCTTAGTCCTATATATCCTGAATTTCCTATTTTTCTGTTATTCCAGCGAAAGCATGTCCTCGCGAAAGCGGAGGCGGGAATCTAACTGCAACCTGAATTTTCAAACAGAATCAGTATAAAATAAGGTCGGCTTTAAAATCCTGTTTTTTTTGAGAAATTTAAACAGTTGACCTGAAAAAGTTTGTTTTATTGTTTAAACTGTGATTTTTATTCAAGAGCTTACAAATAAACTTGCAAAACGAGCACAAGTTTGACCACTAGCTACCTTAAGTCGCTTTGTGGCAAAACTTTGGACTGAATTTTGAAGCTTATTTGCAAGCTCTTGAACCTTTCTGCTTTCTTATAAATATTACCCTCCCTTAAAATCACAAATAATTTCAATAAGTTAGGATTTTTTGCTAACTAAACACCAAAGGCCAGACTGTAACAAGATACCTCTCAAACCAGTTGCTGATACATCTTATAAAAAGATTGAGGTTGAGTGGAAGCTCCGCCCACTAAAAAGCCATCGACAAAAGAGCATTCTGAAAAATCTTTTATATTTTTCACATTTAAACTCCCTCCATAAAACACTTTCACCAAAGGCAGATAATCTTTTATAAATTGAGCTGTTTCATCCACTTCTTGAGAAGAGGGAACATTCCCCGTTCCAATAGACCATAAAGGCTCATAAGCTACAACTAAAGGAATATCTTTAAAAGGATCAGGAAGGCGATCCGGATGAAAAGGCATTTTATCTTCATATTTTTTATAGTTCTTAATCCAAAAAAGCTGTTTTGCTAAAACCTTATTTTTATTAAAGCGATCGGATAAACTTTCACCTATACATAAAATAGGAATTAAAGCCTGTTCCTGCAAAATAGAAAACTTTTGCTCTATTTCCACTTCTGTCTCGCCAAAAGTATATCTTCTCTCGCTATGGCCAACCAAACAAAAACTAGCTCCCATTTCTTTTAAAACTTTTGCCGAAATCTCTCCTGTCCAAGCTCCCTCCGTTTTATAATAAACATTTTGCCCCCCCCAATAAAACGGCGCTTTTTGAAACAGAATGGATAGATTAGCC
>JAPPIY010000244.1 GCA_026914095.1 Oligoflexia bacterium | reverse complement strand
CTGCAAAAGCGGGATAAATATGCCCTCCCGAAGAGCCAACAGCCATTAAGACCACCTTTTTATTCATAATCTCTTGAAGTTTCCTTTTTATTTCATCTAAAATCAAGACATATTGACCTGCCATGCCTTTTTAGAGCCTCTCTATTTTAATAAGGCGAACTCAGGCCGATAGAAAATATGCGGATATGAGATAAATAAAACCAATAGAGGCTAAACTACATTTAACAGTAAGAATAATAGGCCGCTCTTTTTTCTTGATCCATCTGATATGCATCATGCCATGTCTAGGAATGGAAACAATCCCTTTTAAAGCATTGACTGTTGCAGACATTAACACTCCAAAACAAGAAACACTTAAAAAGAGGGCTACAGTGGGAAACTGAAGCTCTATACTTTCGTATTTTGTTGACAATCCCTTTATAATGAGTAATAAAGTAGGTGGGGTGCCCACCAACCACATCCATTGTGTTTTACCTCTTGCTGGCTCTTGTATGAGGGATTTAAGTATTTCTTCAGGGGAAGATTTTTTTTTTATAGAGAGTGATGAAGGCTTTTGATCTGTATAGGCTTCTTTTTTTAAAATTTCCGAATAGTGATGTGCTTTTTTGAGCTTAAATTTATATCTAATACACAAAAAATAAGATAGTAAAACTAATCCAGCTACCATTTGGAACATAAGTGAATTAGCCTGTAAATTTATATACTCTTGAATAAATAGAGAGATTAGAAAAAATACCCCATATATTAGGGCACTTTCAATCATGCTTTTTTTTGTATTTAATTCATAGCTTAAATCTTTACAAGCTCTTTTTTCTGCTTCTTTTGCTATAGGATTTGATTTTTTTGTGATAAACCTAAACATAAGACATATCAAAAAGTTTACCATATATAATATGATAGAGCTACTGCTATTTGGATTCTCCAGTTGGAGCAAGTCTTAAGTTGGTAAAAGAGATAGGTTTGAGGTATCTAAATAAGAGGATACATGTTCAGATAAGCATTTGATATTTCTGTAAAATTTTGATTTGCTTGTTAAGCGCGCAAACTAAAAGTCTTGCCCCATTTTTGTTTTTTTCTGGGGATTATATTTAACTTCCCAAAAAGCTACAAAAGCTTTTAAATATAGGAATTATATACTTGACTCGCCAAATTTCAAGGCTTTGTGGCGTTTTCTCTGAAGAAAACCCGCTTTAATCGCTTAAAACTTTTACCTTTATTTATATAGAATTATTTTTTTCTAAAGTTTTTTGGTTAATTGGCCGATATATTTTTTAAGTGTTTGTTAATCCTTAAATGAATGGGAGGTTATGATGAAATTGTTTCACTTTCTTTTAAGTTTAGCGTCCTTAGCGCTTTATAAAAAAATAGGTTTGATGATGCTGATCGCTCTTCTGGCTGGGACAGGCTCTGCCTTAGCGGAAACTGATGATAGAGATTTGCACAATCGGATGAAAGAATGTAAATTAGAAATAGAAAATTTAAGAATAAAAAAAAATAGGATAAAACTTCTGGCTGAAGGTGTGTCTCTGGCTAACATAGAATGTTATGCTCACACATTAGATGAAGTGACTGAGGAGCTAGAACAACCAAACACTAGCACACCTGGCAACAAATAAAATAATACTGAAAGGCCGAAAGTTTTTTAAGTTAGGAGCCTGTTATGAGAAATTTAAAAGTCCTGAGTTTGCTCTTATTTTTTTTGAGCGGTTTTCTCTATTGCTCTATCTATGGACCTTATAGGTCTAATCAGAACTCTCAAATTCCCACATCAACAGCTCCTATAGCCCAAACAACCTTGATAAATCAAAATAACCTTGATCAACCTCATATTCCTAATAATTCGCACAATTGTTATACCTGCCCTCCCAGTAAAACCCTTATTTGCAAATCTAATAGCGATTGTATTTTAGATTACGACCTATGCGGTTTTAAAATGGCCATCAATAAATCGCGAAAAAAAGAATACAAATCATGGAGAAAAAAAATTCTCTCAGAGGCAACTTTTGACTGCATGAATCCCCATAACGATAAATCATACAAGCCTCAATGTGTTGATTCTAAGTGTAAAGCTGTTTTACAGAACAAAAAAGACAAATGACCAGATTAGTCATAATCCAAGCGGTTGTTTTTTTCTATGGAGATAATCCAGCCGAATAATAAAAAAGAGCCTAACAAAGAGCTTCCCCCATAACTTAAAAAAGGCAAAGCCAATCCTTTTGCCGGCAGTAAAGACAAATTCACAGCGCAATGAATAAAAACACTAATAGCAAATACAAAAATCAAAGAAAAAGACAAAACTTTCTCATAAAAATCATGAATTTTTAAAGACAGTTTCCATCCTGAATAGATTAAAAAAGCATAAACGGAAAATAAGATCAACAAACCTATAAAACCGGTTTCTTCCGCCAACACAGCTAAAGTAAAATCTGTGTGAGCCTCTGGAAGAAAAAACAGCTTGCTTTGCCCTTGGCCCAGCCCCACACCAAACAAACCTCCCGAGTGCACTCCCAAAAGGCTTTGTATCACTTGAAAGCCCTTGCCTGAGGGGTCGGCCCAGGGATTTAAAAAAGCAAACCAGCGAGCAAAACGGTAATCCACATTGATAACAAAATAAAAAAGGACAGCCGACACAGCCGACATTCCCAAAATAAAATACAGCCAAGGAAGGCCTAAGATAAAAACAAGACAAGCAATTAAAGCGCATAACAAAATGACGGTTCCAAAATCCGGTTGCAAAATTAAAATTATCATTGGAAAGCTCATAGCAAAAAAAGGAACAAGCCAGAAGAAAATCTTTTGCAAAGGCCACTGCTCTTTTAAGACCAAAAGCCAAGCCAATAAAAAAGGTGTTGTCACTTTAAAGAGCTCAGAAGGCTGAAAGCGAAAAGAAAAAGGCAGTTGAATCCATCGCCTGGCCCCTCCCACAGAAACGCTGGTTTGAGGGAATAAAGTCAGAGTTAAAAGCAAAACAGATAAAAACCACAACAGCATTCCTAAATAGCGGTTGTATTTCCAAGGGATAAAAGCAATTACAAAAAACGCCGCCCAGCCTACTAAGCTAAAAATCAGCTGTTTGTTAAAAAAGAAAAGGCCGTTTCCATAAGTCTCAGTGGCAAATAAAAAAGAAGAGCTATAAACTTGAACAAGCCCAAGCCCGGATAAAAAAAACAGACATAAAAAAATATTTCGGCTGGCTTTTGAAGATAACATTTAAAAATCCTCTAATAAAGATTGAAAACCTTTTTTGATAAAATAAACATTAACAAAACCTTTAGCCCTGAGCGCTCTTGAAAAATTTTTAGAAGCCTCTCCTGTTTTGCAAATTAAAACAATGGGTTTTTTTAAATCCTCTGTTTTTAATTGAGACAAAATATTCTCTTTTGTTTTTAACTGCGCTTTTTGAAGATGTTTTTTTAACTCACAGTTTATTTCTTCATTTAAAGAATCCAATTGGAAAAAGTCAAAATAAATATTTTTTTCCTGCAGATTTTTTAATTGATACCCATCCAAAGAATACAGATCATCTTCTGATAGAGTTTGAGTTTTTTTCTTTTTTAAAAAATACTGTTTTAAAAACAGATGAAAAAACCCTTTAAATTTATGAAATAAGCCGTTCTTGAACATGTTGATCCTATTTTGAACTTTGAGTCTATCCCCAATAGCCGCTATTCGTCAAAAACTTTAAGAAAAGGCTTACGAACTTATATTTTGCCACAAAGCAAATGGCCGCGTTGTTGGTCAAACTCAGGCTCGTTTTACATTGAGCCTGTTTGAATTTTTCAGACTCCAACTAGACTCCTGCCCTTGTCCTCGCTTTCGCGAGGACAAGCTTTTGCGGGAATGACTGTTTCAAATAGGATCGGTCTAAAAAAGGCAATTACACAACAAGGATTCTCTGGCCAGAAATTTTTAAACTTATCCACAGGGGTCTCTATCGAAAGGCATTCATCTTATTTAACATTTTTTTGTCTTGCTCGTCCATCTCTACAGGCGTTCCAATAGGAGAATCTATTAGAAAAACAGACATTTGAACTTTAGGGGAATCATCAAAAACTAACAACCGTGTAATGTTTGCAGAGCTGTTATCAGGAAAACGAATCTCTACTTTTTTCCCCGCCGACAGTCCTGCTAATATCGTTTTTTTGAAATTAGCTCCAACCACCATCACTCGATCTTTGGCTATGGAAGCCGCCGCTCCCGCAAATTGATTGTCTATGAATAGAACCCCCATGCTTCGGGTGGCTTTTTTACTTCCTTTTGATAGGCTTTTGGAAGCGCATTGATCACTTGCTGAACACCCTGCCCAGTATTGGATGTGCTTCCAGTCCTTACTCCTTTGACAAAAAAATAGGAAATAACGCCAACGAATATAGCATACAGAATGAGAAAAACATAGGAGGCATTGAGAATAAAAGAAGGCCCTGTATAGTTTAATGGCTTTCCATACTTATTGCTTTTGGCTCTTCCTTTTTGAATCACTAAATAGGCGATAAAAAGAAAACTAAGCGGAAAACAAAATGTCAAAATAGACAGCCAGCCTGTTAGATTTAAATCATGCAACCTTTTAATGCAAATTACAAAATGGGCATATAACAAATACACCCCATAAATCAGAATGATAAGACCAGCTAAAAATCCTGGAAGCAATAAACCACACAACATGTAAAACAAAGGAGAAACAATAACTGCAAATAAGGACAGCGCGGAATAAGCGACAATAAAAGTCTCACGAGAAAACCGGCCCTGAGCATTAAAGAAAAAATCTTTTATTCCGCTTTTTAAAGATTCTTCATACATTGACCTGCCATGCACTTTTAGTGCCAATGTTAAAGTTACATTTTAATCTCATTTA
>JAPPIY010000294.1 GCA_026914095.1 Oligoflexia bacterium | reverse complement strand
GCTATAAGGTTCAAGGCTTTGATTTAAACTCCAGCTTAAAGCCAGGGTTTGAAAAATCAGGCGGCGTGTGGCTGGAGGATTTAAAATCCATCTCATCAGAAGTGGTGTTTTCTATGTTGCCGGGAGGGAAACAAATCAAGCAGCTTTATTTGGAAGATCAAAAACTATTTAGCTGTTTAAAAAAAGGAGCTTTGGCTGTGGATTGCTCAACCGCTGATCCGGGTTCTGTTTGTGAAGTGTATAACAAGGCAAAAGAACAGGGTTTGAGGTTTTTATCTGTTCCCGTTTCCGGCGGGACAAAAGGAGCTAAAGAGGGAACTCTAACTTTTATAGCGGGAGGGGATAAAGAAGATCTTAAAATGGCAGAGCCTTATTTAAAAGTCATGGGGAAAAATATTTTTCATGCCGGCGGAGCGGGAGCCGGGCAGAGCGCTAAAATTTGCAATAATATGCTGTTAGCTATTCACATGATAGGCACTTGTGAGGCCTTTGCTTTAGGCCGAGCTTTGGGTTTAAAGCCAGAGGTTTTAAGTGAGATTATGAAATCCAGCTCTGGCAACAATTGGTCTTTAGAAAAATACAACCCTTGCCCCGGGCTTATGGATTCCGTTCCTTCCTCTAACAGTTATGATGGCGGTTTTAGTGTTCAGTTAATGTTGAAAGATTTAGGCTTGGCTAAAGATTCTATGGAGCAAACAGGGAAAAAAGTGGAGTTAGGCCATAAGGCTTTTGAAACTTATAAAAAACATTTTGAAGAGGGTTTTGCCGATAAGGACTTTTCTCATATTTTTCAAAAGATCAACTCTTCTCCTGTTTGAAAATTCGGGAATTATAGACTTAACTTCGCATGGTTCCTTTATTTATTCTATTTTTTAAAGGTTTTATCTACTTCTTTTTGGTTTTAATTTTATTCTTATTTATTTCAGATAAACAGCTCAAAACTCTTTTATTTCCTTAGTTTAAAGGCTCCTTATGCGAAGTTAAGTCTATAATTCCTGGAAATTCTGGTTTTGAATTTTATTCAGGCGCTTTCATTTCGAAAAACTTACAGATGAGAGGATTAAAAGCTCAATCCTGCGTTTTGCCACAAAACGGCCTTTGGCCGCATTGTGGTCAAAGCCTGTCCTCGTGAAAACGGGGGCCGAACTCGTTTTAAGCCTCTCATCTGTAAGTTTTTTGAAGGATACACAATTTTGAAATGATCAGTATAACTCTGGATTTTTCTAGAATAATGCTTATTTTGCGCTTAAAACTTTGTTTATGTCCCACCAAGGCAAAATAGAGGTTTGCTTTCTGGTTTGTTTTTCTGCTCCTGAATAGATTAAGTAATTTCTTTTTTTAGCGGGGTTGATTTTAGAAAAGTAATTGATGTTTTTTAAAAAATCTTGTGAAAAGGTTTGCCCGGCCTTAACCTCTATGACTTTTAAATTGCTAGGCTCAATTAAAAAATCAATTTCATAGCCTCTTTTGTCCCTCCAGAAGTAAAGAGGGGCTTTTTCTCCTTGATTAAAAAAGTGTTTTTCTATTTCTGTGAAAATGAAATTTTCAAAAATAAAGCCTTTTAAAGCGTGAACAGCTAAGTCTTGCGGTTTTTTGATGGATAGTAAACAGCAAAGCAGGCCGGTATCGTAAAAATATATTTTTGGGGATTTTACCAGTCTTTTATTAAGGTTTTTATAGTAGGGATATAATCTTTTTAAGACAAAACTGTTTTCTAAAATAGAGAGCCAGGATTTTACTGTGTTTTGAGTGATGCCGCAGTCATTGGCTAAAGATTGTAAATTAAGCAACTGCCCTGTTCGGTTGGCGCATAGTTTAAGAAAAGTGTTGAATAGGGATAAATTGCTGATATTTTTTATCAAGCGAACATCTTTATTTACATAAGTTTCTATATAATTATTGAAAAACCGGTTGGCTTTTATATTTTCCGCATACAATTGAGGGTAAAATCCTTTAAAAATCATGTTGTTTAATGAAGGTGTTTTTTTAGCTTGTTTTAGCTCTTGAAGAGATAGAGGAAGCAGTCTTAACAGGGACACTCGCCCCGCTAAAGATTGAGTGATTTTCTCTTCCAATAAAAATTGATTAGAGCCTGTAATAATAAACTGTCCTTTCTTTTTGTTGTGATCCACCTGTGTTTGCATATAAGAGAGCAGATCAGGGCATCTTTGAGCTTCATCAATGATGGCCCCTTTTTTGTAAGTATTTAAAAAACCTCTGGGATCTTGAATCGCAAACTGTCTATTATCCAAGTCTTCTAAAGAGATATATTGCTTTTTTGGAAAAGCTTTTTGAGCTAGAGTTGTTTTTCCCGACTGTCTGGGCCCCAATACAGCTGTAACAGGGTACTGTTTCGCGGAAGATTTTAGCTCTTTTAAGAGGACTCGTGGAATATAGGTCATAGTTTTATTCATAGCAAATGTTGGACAAATATGCAATCAGCTTCTATATTTGTCCATTCCATAGAGTTTTTAACTAGCTGAGTCTATAGGTTTTTAGTCGGTTCTTTGGACTTGCCAGCCAAAATATCTGGGATTGAAAGCAATTGAGACTTATCGGCTTGGGAATATCCCGATTTTAGTCTTATTTTAAAGATATTTATTAAGGCTTTCAAAGGGTTTTTGAAAAAAATACCTATAGTTTAGTCACTCAACTAGGTTTTTAACAAGTCGAAATCACTCAATAAACCAGTAAAACTATAGGCTAAAACAGATATGTTGTCTTTTTTATTTGCATTTACAACGCTAAAAAATTATAAATATAATGTAGAAATGAGTTATGAGAAAAAAATAATTTGTTTAGCCAATTCAAGAAAAATGTTTGGCCGTTGTATTGCTGGTAAAGAAAAAATCAATGGGCAGTATGGGCAATGGATAGGACCAGTTAGCGATCGAGAAAAAGAGGAAATATCAGAAAAAGAAAAGAGTTTTCTGATGGCGATTGTCCTCAAATTTTAGATATTATCTCTATTCAACTGCTCAAACCTCAAAGGGATAAATATCAAACAGAAAATCATCTCATTGATAATAAAGCTCGTTGGGAGAAAAAAGGTGTTGAAAAATGGGATCATTTGGAACAGATACAAGATAAACCTCCTGACTTATGGCTCAAAGGGTGTTCCAACTCTAAGGCAGAAAATGATTGTATTCCAGTAGATGAAGCTTCTAAGTTAAAGACTTCCTTATGTTTAATTTATGTTCCTTCAATAAAAGTTCATGTCTATACTGGCATTTATAAAGGAAAACGAAAAGCAAGAGCCAAATTTGATTATAATAATACTAAATATAACTTGTCTATAACAGATCCAAAAGCGGAATCTCATTTTTTCAAGAAACAAGATGAGGAATATCCAATGAATAATTTATACTTATGTGTTAGTATAGGAGAGCCATTTAACGGTTGTTGTTATAAATTGGTTGCAGGTATAATTACAAAAAAAGGGAATTATATACATGACTAAGCCTAAAGAGCCTTCAAACTTAGGAAATAAAAAGGTTTTGAACGGTTTATTCGGGGGATGAATAAAGATAAAATATTAAAACCAAATAGAAATAGCCTTAAAAAAAGGAAAAAATAAAGGAATAATGCGGAGTCAAGTATATAATTCCTCAAAAAACCCACTTTTTTAAAAATGCAAAAAGATATAATGAAAAACACGGTTTTTACAATAGGTCATTCTACACATACAATTGCCGATTTTATGAAATGGCTAAATCGGTATAGTATTCCTTTGGTTTGTGATGTGAGATCACAGCCTTATAGCAAATATAACAGTCAGTTTAACAAGAATAGTGTCCAAAAGGCTTTGTTGGGGAATGGGATTGAGTATTTATTTCTGGGTGAAGAGTTAGGAGGCAGGAGTAAAAACACTTTCTGTTACGATGATAAAGGCAGATTGCAGTATCACCTTTTAGCTCAAGAGCCTTTGTTTAAAAAGGGTTTGGAAAAAATCATAACAGAGGTGGAAAAGCGCAGTATTGCTCTTATGTGCTCAGAGTCAGCTCCTTTAAAGTGCCATAGAGCGATTTTGGTTTGCAGACAATTATATCAAAAATTGCATTTTCCAAAGAATAATATTCAACATATACTCTCTGAGGGGACTCTTCAGACAAATGCGGAAATGGAAAAAGACCTTCTGGATAAATTTAAAATAGCTCCCGATATGTTGCGAAACGAAGAGGAGTGCATTGCAGAGGCTTACAATCGGCAGGCTCAAAAGATTGCTTACACTTATCGGGAGGAGCCGGCTTTATCGGACGAATCTCAACTAAGAGACCCTCCTTTGTTTTAAAAAAATATTTTGGAAAGTGTGATAAAAAATTATGAAGATTATTAAAGTTTTTACTATTGGTTTTACAAAAAAGACAGCAGATGTTTTTTTTGAAAAATTAAAACAGTCTAAAGCCAAGAGAATCGTGGATGTTCGTTTAAATAATGTGTCTCAATTAGCTGGTTTTGCAAAAAAAAATGATCTCATTTATTTTTTAAAGGAAATAGCTGGTATGGACTATGTTCATTTGCCTGATATGGCGCCAACAAAGGATATTTTAGATGAGTATAAAAAAAACAAAGGGGATTGGAGCCTTTATGAATATAAATTTATGGAGCTTATGGAAAAGCGGTGTATTGAGAAACAAGATATAAAAAATATAATCCATCAAGGCTGTTTGCTGTGCAGTGAGCATGAGCCAAATTACTGCCATAGGCGGCTTGTTATAGAATATTTAGAAAAGAAATGGCCAGACGAAACTCTACAGGTAGTCCATCTGTAGTAAAATAAAAGTAAGGAAATCCGATTTAATTATGAAATAAGATCGAGTCAGACATTAAACAAAAAGCGCATGATGTCGCCGTCTTGCACGACATAGTCT
>JAPPIY010000068.1 GCA_026914095.1 Oligoflexia bacterium | reverse complement strand
TGAGGCTTGGTATAACTCTAAAAGACTTCACTCAGCCCTTGGATATAAAAGCCCTGTGGATTTTGAAAAAACGCTTGACAATAACACAAATTACCTCTTAACATGAGTCCACTATTTCAGCTCATACCAATCTTTTAAGCCTTGCCCCAGCGGACAGGTTTGGATTGGCTCTCAATGCTTGGAATCTTGCAGTATCACAACGAGTGTCATACACACGCACGGGTATTCAGGCGGAAACAATGCACCACAAGTCGGATTAAAAATAAACAATCGGTGTTACGCTATTTGTAAGGGTAGTACTCATTTTTGTTTGAATGTACCGTCTCTAGGGATACATTTAGCCTATACTAATGATATTTACTACAACCCCCCGGGCGGCATCCCGTCAAACAATCCTAATCCACGGTATTTTCCAAGACTTTACCAATACATTTTAGAGAATTTTTAAAAGAGTCTTCAAAATTTAGCAGGCCATTACCCCAGCCCAAAAGGACTTGAACAGTTAATGTTTTCACACGCTTTTTCAATAGTTTAAGCTAAATAACCAGAACTCTAAAGGAAGTCACAAAATTATAAATAAATTCGGGAATTATATATTTAACACAGCCTAATTTGTTTTTAAATAAAGATAAAGTTCAAATTTACAGCCGTTTCATAACATTCTTTTGGTTTTTGTTTTTTTATGTTTTATAAGAACTGAAAAATTCTTGTATTTAAAGGCTTCCATGAGCTATTCGCTGGTTTAAGTATATAATTCCTATAAATTCAAATGCTTAGGACTTTTTCAGCGACGACTAAATAGGGATAAAATGTAAAAAAAGAAATAAAAAAACCCTCTTAACATCACGGCGATTGTAACACAGAAACTATTTCTTAAAACCAGCCTTTAAAAATCCGATAAACTCTATATGGAGCCAGCTCAAAAAAAATTACAAGACTTATCCTGCCTGTTTTTACATTTTATAACTTACACAAAAAAACTCTCAGCGCACAGTTTAAAAGCTTACACAACAGACTTAAAAGAGTTTTTTAACCTGAAAGACCTGTCCTTCAAAAATAAAAAAATCACTGTAACAGCCCAAGACAAAAAAGCTTTAGAAAAAGAAATCAAGCTTTTAATTGCAAAACATACAAACAAACATCTCAAATTAGCCAACTCCAGCCGTAGCCGAAAATTAGCTGTAGTGAGAAGCTTTATTAAATGGCTGGCCGAACAAGACTACATTGAGGAAGACTTTAGATTTCTATTCAAGCCTCCAAAAAACTCTTATCGCGTGCCTTCTTTTTTATCTGTGGATGAAGTTTTTTCTATTTTAGAAATGTTCAAAAAAGAGAAAATAAAAAGAGCAAGAGACAAAGCTTTATTCTTTTTGCTTTACGGCGGCGGACTTCGGGTGAGCGAAGCCTGCCAATTAAAAAATCAAGAAATCAACTGGCTCAATGGAACCCTGCAAATCACTGGAAAGGGAAACAGACAAAGGCTGGTGTCTCTTCCAGAAAAAGCTTTTAAATATCTGAAAAATTTAAAATCAAATGAAATCTATCTGTTTGGAAAGACTCCTCTCTCAGAAAGAAAAGCTTATGATATCATAAGATCTATCGGACAAAGAGCCGGGCTGTTAAAACCTCTGCATCCCCACGCTCTAAGGCATAGCTTTGCCACTCACATGCTGTTAGGAGGCTCTAACCTTAGAACACTGCAGAAGCTTTTAGGGCACAAATCTTTAACAGCCACTCAAAAATACACTCATCTTGATCTGGCTCATTTATCTAAAACCTTAGAAAACTGCCACCCTTTAAATGAAAATTATTAGATGTCAGTCTGAATAATTTGGACTCTAAATGGCAGTCCAAAACTTATAAAGGAATAAAATTATCTCTTATGCGTAATAAATAGATTTACAGTATCTTTATTAAAGAATGAAAACCAAGACAAATACCCCAGAGTTTTACACGAAGAGATTTTTCTTAAGAGAACTTCAGCTTTCCAATGTGGAGTCTTACGAAAAGCGCTTTGCAGACTATAAAGCAATACAATATTTAAGACATATTTGCCCCACACAAGGGATGGATACATGAAATTTCAGAATTAAAATCACTATGATTTTTTATAAAACGATAAAAAGCCTCTGCAATAATTCCTGATTGGCTTTGAAGAGC
The DNA here is from genome assembly GCA_026914095.1 of Oligoflexia bacterium. Taxonomy (GTDB): domain Bacteria; phylum Bdellovibrionota; class Bdellovibrionia; order Bdellovibrionales; family UBA1609; genus JACOND01. The sequence continues at coordinate 2,746 of JAPPIY010000068.1, read as the reverse complement.
TTGAAGCCCTAAAAACGGGTTATATCAAGAGCTTTAAATTTTTTTTCATTTCGCTTGATTTTTTAATTAAAAAGCTTATATTAGGTTAAAGAGGAAAATATGACCAGCCAGTCTTGCGAAATGTGTTTAATGCCCTTTAAAAAAGACAATGGGAAAAGAGAATCAGAATTGTATTGCAGTTATTGCTTTAAAGAAGGCGAGCTAGTCTATAAGGAGGATGATATAAAACAATTTCAGCAATATTGCTGTCAATCCATGATAAAAAATGGAACAAATCAATATCTGGCAAAGTTTTACACTTTGTTTATTCCCTTTGCCCCTCACTGGAGAAAATTGAAAAAAATAAAACCGCTTAAAAGCAAGGAGTAAAAATGAAAGGACATGAAGAAGTTATTGCCGCTTTAAAAGAAATTTTAACCAACGAGCTAACCTCTGTGAATCAATATTTTCTACACTCCCGAATGTGTAAGGACTGGGGATATGAAAAACTAGCTGAGAAATTTTATAAAGAATCTATTGATGAAATGAAACATGCCAGAGATATTATTGACCGAATTTTATTTTTAGAAGGCGCTCCTAATGTTCAAAAACTGCACCCTTTAAAAATAGGGGCCACAGTCAAAAAACAGCTGGAAAATGATTTGAGCCTTGAAGACAAAGCCATTGCTGATCTCAAAAAATCCATTGAAATCTGTATTAAACATTCTGATTTTGCCTCTAAAGAGCTGTTGGAAAGCATTTTAGTCAGTGAAGAAGAGCATACGGACTGGATAGAAAGCCAGCTCCATTTGATTCAAGAAGTGGGAGAGGGAAACTATTTAAGCCAACAGTTATAAACAGTTTTTTGAAATATCTTATCAGTCAATTTTTTTTCAACAAAAGCCTCAAAATCTCAAACATGCGTTTTGCCACACAGCGACCTTTGGTCGCAGTGTGGTCAAAGCCGAACTCGTTTTGAGGCTTTTGTTGAAAAAAAATTGACTGATAAGATATATTTTAAGTATAACCTGTCAAAATATTGACTTTTTCAAAACAATTATTTCTGATGGCCGGCAAAAGCTATCACTTCCACTTCCACTTTCACCCCCTTAGGCAAAGTGGAGACTTCCACACAAGAGCGGGCAGGCTTATGCTCTCCAAAATAAGACTCGTAAATTTGATTAAATAAAGCAAACTCCTTCATATCCGTTAAAAAAACCATGGTTTTAACCACATTCTTAAAATTTAAGCTTTGAGCCTGCAAAACCGCCTTTATATTTTCAAGCGCCTGCCGGCTTTGCGATTCAATATTCTGGCCCACAATTTCAGAAGTTTGAGGATCTAAAGGAATTTGTCCCGAGCAAAAAAGCCAATCTCCCGCCCTAAAAGCCTGTGAATAAGGCCCTACAGGCTGAGGAGCTTTATCTGTCCTAACAGGCTCAAAAATCATACTAAAAAACTGTATAATAAAAGAATGAAATAAAGGCAATTAAAAAAACTTAGAAATAGGCAGGCAGGATAAAAAAGTGATAGCGCTTGTCTTTCTGTTTTGTAAGAAAAACATATTTGTAAAAAAACACCTAAAAGACAAATCTCTCGCTAATTTGTATTCAACTCAAACCTCTTTTTGAAATTTCTTTCACTTAAACCTTTTAAGATATCTTGGGTTTGAGTTTTCTTTCCCTTCGTCACCCCTGCAAAAGCTTGTCCTTGTGGAAACACGAGGGCAGAAGTCTAGCTGAAATCTAATTATTCTCATACACTGGAAGAAAACAGCTGAATTCCTTAAATTCTTTAAAAAATAGAACTTTTTAAACCGGACACAAATACGAAAAAGCAGAACTAAGATCGCGGGGCCAGTGAGCGGGCGAGCTATCGCTTTCGCCTGCTCACTGGCTTTGGCCAAGGGTAAAGGGGTAAAAGTATAAGGGGTTACAGTGTCCTCACGAGGCGGAACCCGAAATAGTGGTACCTGATGCCAGGACTGACCCAGCTGCGATTAGCCGAACGCAAGTTCTTCGCCTTGTCGTCCCAACTGCCGCCACGAACAACACGACATTCTTCACTAAATCTACACTCACTCTTTCTATTTAAAGGATCCTTGCCCCCTTCCAGTTTCTTCTTGTAAGAATCCTCAACCCATTCCCACACATTTCCAATTATCCCATGAAGCTTATTCGGATTATGCCATCCCGTCGTAACTTCATGCGTCCTTCCTCCTGAATTACCTCTATATACAGCATATTTATCTAATTGACCTGGATCACTAAAAAAATACGCCGTCTTTGTGTCCTTTCTCACTGCCCATTCATACTCCGCCTCTGTCGGCAGACGATAACAACCTCTTGGATCTTCGGGAACCCCTTTACAATCCTTAAGCCCCGCAGAGGCATTCAACTTATTTATAAACTCTTTAGCCTCATACCACGAAATACTCTCCACAGGATGATCAGGACATATCTTATTTACACTATCCCAATTCTTACAATCTTCCGGCCTGCTAAAATAAGAGGGAGACTCACCCGTAACTAAAAAGTATTGCTCCTGTGTCACCTCTGTCACCATCATCTCAAAAGGCTTGGCTATTATAACTTCCACCGGCCCCTCATCTTTATCTCTACCTTCCTCATTCAAAGGACTCCCCATTGTAAAACTCCCCGCCGGAATCTCTTGAAAGGAAAACCCCAAATCCTCTATCTTAAAATCTCTTTTTGTAGAATCTTCTTTTAGCGACTCCCCCTCATGGGAATGTCCCCAAGCCATAGAG
>JAPPIY010000094.1:1707-4924 GCA_026914095.1 Oligoflexia bacterium | reverse complement strand
CTTTTATTGATTTTTAGCCCCGTGGAAAGCCATTTCATCAAAAGAGCTTTCTCATAGACGGTTAAGCTGAGATCATTCTTCCAAGGGCCTGTATTAGGATCGAGCCAATGTGGCGGCATTAAATTGTTTTCAATAACATATTTCACCATAGCATGACGGCTTGCTACTTTCTCATAGGAGGATAAATCTATAGGAGCTATTCCTTTTGGATGGTGGCAATTGACACATTTTTCTCTAATAATAGAAACCACATCATTAAAAAAAACTTTTTTTTTAATCACAGGACGAGAAATCACACAGCCAGGAGTGGAAGCTCTTTGGGAACAACCTTCTTACCAGAGATTATAGCATCTAAAATATCTGAAACATAATTGTTTTTAGCTCTCAGAGCCGATTTTAATAAATGAAACTGATCGTCTAAAGGACCTCTATAAACAACTCGTCTCTCAGGAGTCAAAATAAACACATCCCCTGTGGTTTCAGCTGAAAGAGCATCCATAACAGTCTGTTTGCTGTCAATTAAATAAGGACCTTGAAAACCAAACTTCTTTAAATCCTCCTCCGCGCTCTCTTTCGCCCTAAACTGACCAACATAATTATAAATAAATTGAATCCCTTTTTTGGAGTATCTTTTCTCCAATCGAGCTATGCGAGGACCATATTTTTCAGAAATGGGACAATCCTTCTCCCTCATAAAAAATACTATAGCTTTTTTATCTTCTAGCTCAGAAAGTCGGAATCTCGAACTGTTGATAGGGAAAAGACTTAAATCTCTTATGGCTTTGTTAAATTGGATACCCGTTAATAAATAGGGAGATCGTATAAATGAACATGATGAAAAAAACACGAAAATAGTCCAAATAACTATGAACCATAGAACCCTATCTTTAATAACAGTTATATTGAAATTTTTTTCCTGCTGATAAAAAAATGCTTTCATAGAACAAACAATATTACAGATAATTTACTATATTATGATGTTTATTAAAAAAACAATTTTCCAAATCTCGAATAATTTTATAATCCTGTTCAACAATTTTTTTTTCCCTGTGAAATAGATACACCATTCCAAGAGCGCTTTTCAAACTTGTGGTGGGGCTTGTATAATCACCTAAATTCCGCCATCGATAGCTGGATTGATAAGATGTCAGTCTAGTAAATTGGACCCATGGAAATCTTGATGTTAGGCGTAATCTTTTAGAAGAGTGGATAAGGGCTTTTAAAACCCAACCTTTTTGTTTCTTTAAGGAGGCATTAATATAATTGGGAAAAAATCTATGACAATAGATTTCAGCGGTTAAGCGAATTTGATTAAAGCCAAAAGCTTTATTCATGACATAAGGATTTAAATGACCGTGAAATCGAGGGTTTAACTCAATTAAGTGAGGTCCAATTGGAGTTATCACAATTTCCAAATGAGCCGGTCCATATTGCAACTCTAAAGCTGATAGGATTTTCTTAGAATAAACAATTAAATCTTTAGAAAAAGAAGAGTGAAAATTTTCCAATAGCATATAATCTAAAACAGGCGTTCTGCCTTTTTTTTTAAAGACTTGGAAAATTGCAACAATAAGATGGCTACCATCATAACTAACTGTATCTACAATGAATTCCCTGCCCCCCAGATATTCCATTAACAAAGCTTCATCGTTTTTTTCCTTGTATATATTTTCACTGGAAAGTACTTTATTTACTGACATAAGAGCATCTTCAAAACTCATACATATTGTAACATTATCCGTACCTGCACTTTTCAATGGCTTGACTACAATTGGATATTTTCTGTTTGTATTCAAAAGCCATGTTTTTATTTCCATTATACTAGAAGATTTTATTTGATTAACCCATGCCAATCCTACTTTTTTTAACCTTTCAATCATCAAAAATTTATCTCTTCTATAATCTGTCGTTTTGAGAGGATTTCTTGTGGGAATGTTAAACACTTCACCTAATTTATCTACGATTGGTGTACTATAATCACATCCCCCCAAAATAAAGTCGTATCTCTTTTTTTCATTAAGCAGAGAGTCAACCGATTCATAAAGGCTTGTAAAATCATAAGGACGGAACGAATTTTTATACAATTTTGGAATTTTTTTTCTAGAATTTAAATGATCACAAAGAATATTAAAACTTAATATTTCAGGTGCCAATAAAGAGGCTGAGCTGTAGGCATCGATAATAAGAGATTGTTTTTTTATCATTATACAATTTAAAAAAAAATTAATTTCTTTTATAACTTTCCAAAATATCTTTTGCCACAATATCAAGTTTACAATTATAACCCACAGAACAACCAAAAGCATTATATTCAACAATTTTAGGACTAATATTATCAGTGAGACAAATATCAAGGACAAAGACTTTTTGAGGTTGAAAGTGACGAATCACTTGTTTTGCAAAACTATAAACTAGAGAAATATCTTTGATTTTTTTACTCGAATAATTCTTTTGATAAAGACACCAAGAAGAAATCCTTGTTTCAACAACAAAAAAACGATATTCACTATGAATTGCTTTTGGTGAAGACCAACAAACAACTTCATCAGAAGCAATTTGTCTTTTATATTTCTCCCACTTCTCTTTTGAAAATATCTGTCCAGGAAAAGGCTTTGAATTGGAATTTGGCCTCACAAACATAGCTTCTTTTAATACTAGATCTTTTGCTAGAGAGTATCTATATTTATTAAGCATAAATTCAGAGACAAAATTTGAGTATTCACTAACATGAAAATATTTAGGGTGAAAAAATATGCCAGGGGATATTTTCTTTATATTCAAAATTTTCTTGTATATGTTTAAATTTCCAAAATATATGATTTTATCTGTTTTTTTTATAATATTTTTATATTCTTCAGAAAGTAACTTTATAAAAGGAAAACAAGATGATTCTCTTTTTAATAAATCAACCATTTTCTTTATATACCTTGTCTTTTTTCTATTCTCCTCGATAATCCAAATCATAAAACAAATCCTCTGAACTAACTGTAAAGTATCTAATAAAATGAGAAGCAAAACTCCTTCCAAAAAAGATATGCAATGACTTTGCTTTCTCTGTTCTAATCGGATTACTTTTCTGAAACTTCTGTTGCCATAAAGTGTAGAATTTTTTTTCACGAAAAACATACAGCCAGCACAAAGTATCTTTAACCCTAAAATGTTTTACCCTTAGTAGATAACCATTTTTAAAGAATGTTCTTACTAGAACTTTAATCTT
>JAPPIY010000094.1:0-1697 GCA_026914095.1 Oligoflexia bacterium | reverse complement strand
CTTCTCAGTTTTAATTCCTGAAACTTCATTTGATCTTTTCCTTGACAGTAAAACTCAACATAAAATGGCATTCCTGATTTTTTAAAGAAAAAAAAAGGATTAAAATAGCTCGCGACATTTAAATACATGAAATCTCGCCTATTTATTCTTTTGTTCATTTTTCTCATTTATCTAATACAGTATTCTTCTTTATACTTTCTATGTTCTCAACAACATATTTTCTATATGATCTTTTGTATAATCCATGTATTTGAAGGTGAATCCTATCTTCATCACTCATATTCACTACCCAATGTTTTTTTCCAACATTTACCCAATAAGCACCTCCTGGTTTAAAGTTTATTAGTTTATTATCCAAACAAAATACATTTCCTGGTTTTTGAAATAAACTGATATTAATAGAATTTAACATATTATAAGAAGCTATTCTGTTTCTTTTATGTATTCCCAGGACTTCTTGAGGTATGTCGTTATGAGGTGGAATTATTCCTCCTGGTTTTAAAATCATAAACCTAACAAATGCCAAATGAAAACAAGGTTTGATAGTGCTTTGAATCCATCTTTGAAGAGAAGGAAAATGTTTTTTTACATTTGTCCATTTATGTTTTTTAATCATTCTATAACATTCTAGGTATTCTATTTTATCTATTGAAGGCAAAAAATCATGAACAATAGTATGATGTGATTTCCCTGTTCTATTAAATATAGAAAAACTTTTCCAGCCAGTAGGATTAATAAACCCATTCCCACCTAAATTTTCTCCAACATTTACCGATGTAATAAGTTCACGTTCATATTGGTTTCTTGGAGTACACAAATATTTTTCCCTGTTTGGCATCTTTTTGAAATCATAAATTATATCCCCATAAGGCACTTTAAAAAAACTAGTCATATTAAGAAAAGGATAACCTGTAATAATTTCATACCATTTGTCATTTAAACTCATATTCTCTGTCCTCTTGATTTATTAAGTTATGCCTGACAGTTTTTTTCAAAATAATCTTCTTTCTTTAATATCTCAAACGGAAAAGATTCACTTTTTTTCAAAAAGGCAACAGTTTGCCAACAAGAAGGTGTCATCTTATTAGGACAAATTAAACAAAGTTCATCATAAATATTAAATGGTACAGAAATTTTTTTTGAAAGCCATTTTAGGTAGTTATGTTTTTTGCCTTCAATGGAAATAAAAGCAGTATATTTAGTTATATTTCTTTTTGCCATAAATTCTAGCTGTTGTTTGATCATATTTTTTGCAAACAAGTAATGTATTTCTTTTGAAAAAGATGTATGTCTATAGGAATCGGATTTCCACATTCGATTTAAAAATCTATAAACTGAATTTCCCCAAAATTTAGTTCTGCTCCATATTGTGGAAAACGCAACACATTTACCGTTCGAAAAAACTAAAGAAACAGCTGTTTGATCATATAAAGAAAATCTGTTTTGTGTGTAATTAGCATATCTTTTGTTATTTTTATTTCTAGCTTCAACTACAGAAAACAAAAATTCTCTCTTTTGATTAAGCTTTATATTTTTCAAAGAATCTGTTATGAATTCAAAAGCCATGTTAACTTAAAATGAATTGTTACTGTTGTTGCGCTAATTGCATTTAAAAATTCAAATACAATCAAAACAAATAGAAAAAACTGAGCATATAGTAATCGTATAAATAACTTTGAGAACAGAAAGTTCTTATT
>JAPPIY010000063.1 GCA_026914095.1 Oligoflexia bacterium | reverse complement strand
ATAGACATCTTTATAAAAGGCTTCTCCAAACAGAACGGAGGAAGGGCCTACAGGATCAGAAGAATCTATAATGATCACATCAAAAGCGGATTTGTGTTTTTTAATAAACTTAGCTCCATCTTCCACTTTTAATTTAAGCTTAGGATTTTCAAAGGAGCGGGCTGTTGTTTTTAAATATTTTTTACAAGCTGTTATAACGAGAGAATCAATTTCCACCATTACACAGGTTATATTTTTATGTTTTAAAGCTTCGCGCGCGGTTCCTCCATCTCCGCCGCCAATAATCAAAACATCTTTTGGCTGAGGGTGGCTGAATAGGGGAACATGAGAAATCATCTCATGGTAGACAAACTCGTCCCTTTCACAGGTCATCACGATATTGTCGTTGATGAGCATATTTCCAAATCCTTTCGTTTCTATAATTTTGACATTTTGATATTTGCTGTTTTTATCAAAAAGTTTTTTCTTGTAGGGAAACCCTGTTTTTAAAATATTTTTATGATCTTCTAAAAAAATTTTAGGCTGGCTTTTTTTATGTTTCATATTGACCTCTTTTTTTCGTTAATTTATACCGATCCTGTTTGAACTTTGAGTCTATCCCTAATAGTTGCTATTCGTCAAAAGCTTTAAAATGAAAGGTTTAAAATCTCAGATAGGCTTTTTGCCACTCAGCGGCTTTCAGTCGCAGAGCGGTCAAAGCCTGCCCTCGTGCAAACGGGGGCCGAACTCGTTTTAAGCCTTTCATTTTAAAGTTTTTGAAAAAAGAACCTGAAAAACTTAAACAGGATCGGTTTATTTTTACTTTATAAGGTTTGTTTTATTGAAATCGGCTCTTGCGCGGGAGTGTTTAGTTTATGAAAAGTTTTGTAATGGACACGGTAACCGCAGTTTAACGCTTTGTAAAAAGAAGAGCTGGAGAAGTAGTCAGTGAGCGTTAATTGTGTTTCCATTTTATTTTGGGATTCAAAAAGGATAAAATCAAATTTTAAAGGCTTAAAAATGGTTAAAATTTCATCTGTTAAAGCTTGAGCGGACTTTTCTTTGATATTTGTTTCAAAACTGATATAAAAAAATGGTTTTTCGGGGGTGATATGTATGGTGTAATAAGACTCATCTCGGACAGCGTTCAAAGAATATCCCGAAGGATTAAAAAAGTGATCTTGAATTTCAAAACCATGAAAAATTTTGTTTAAAGATTTTTTTAGATCAGATATAGTGTCAGTTGAAGTGTCTTTTAAATTTTGTGAATCATAAATAAGTATCTCTAAAGTTTGATCTTCTTTGTCAGGCATAAAATCAGTTTCGTTGTGGAAAAGAAAAAAATGATGATCGTGTAAAGCGCCAAAACGATAAGAAGAGCCTTTTATTTTTTTTTGAATTTCTTTTAAGTCGGTGTAAAAACAGCTTTTTTGAATTTGAGGGAAAAATTCATTTTTTCTTTGAAAAAAACAGAGCGCAATCATTTCTGTTGGAAAACTTTTTAGAATTTTTATAAAGGATTTAGATAAAACAGTTTTTCCGCAAGTGATGAAAACCAGACGATGGGGCCATACAAATAAGCTGGATTCAGAAAGGAGATAAGAATGAGCCTTTGGAAATTTTGAGCAGGAGATTATATCCGCTTTACAGGTTTGAACAATTTTTCTCCAAAATTTATCAGTTTGCTGAAACAGAGAAGGACTGTTGGAGGAAAAAATAACTTCAATTTTTTTTTCTGAACCTTCAAACAATTTTTTAGCCCTTTTTTAAATACTAAAGTATAGAAATTTACTACATTAAATTGGATAAAATTAAAATAAAAAAATGATTTTTTTAAAATTTTTACTTTAGAAATTAAAAACTAAATCATTGGCGGATTTTTTCTTGTTCAATATCAGCTCAAAAACTTGTAGAAGAAAGGCTTAAAACTGTAAGAGGACAGGCTTTGGCCATTCTGTGACTAAAAGTGGTTAAGCGGCAAATCCTAAATCTGAGATTTTAAACCTTTTTATTTATAAATTTGAACTCAGTGAAAGTTAAAAAAGTTTAGATTTGAGTGTAAGATGATTGAATTTTAAGTTTTCTTTCCAGATTAATTAAGGCAGACTTTCAGGTAAAGGCTGTGAAGAGGCGCAGTCAAAGAAACGACAAGCTGGTATTTTAAAAGTGCCAAGTTGCCCGCTTAATCCTTGGCTCGATCCATTCCAGACTGTAGAATTTTCAAACTCAAAAGCTCCAGAAAATATAGGCCTATTATTTTTATCAGGCGCAACAGATCCGTTTAAAAAGACTTTGCCTTTTTTATCTTGAAAAACAAGAGTGGCGCCTTGCCCTTGAACAGCGCTGGCATAAGGCTCAATGCTCATTCTAATTGGCGGTCTGATAACGGGGCGATTGTTTGTATCTACGATATGTATTTCCAGATAGGAATTTTGGGAGACTGTTAAATTTTGACTGGGAGATTGGGTGTTAAACTTTTGACCCCCGAAATGAACTTTTCCTCTTATAAAAAAACCTCCTTTCCATTGAGGAGCGCTTGAGCATTTTACAATTTGCCGAATAGAGGCAGGATCAGTGGAAGTAGATAAAAAATTTCTGACTTGGTTATTAAATTGAGTGACCTGACTGGAATGGCATCTCACATCTCCAAAATCAGCTAGAGGATTGGGAGCTGGGTCTGTTTCTGTTTCGGTGGGATTTGGTGGCTGTGGGAGGTTAGGGTTATTAGGGTGATAGTTAATGGGTAGCCCTGAACCCACAGGGGCGGGAGGAGCTTGGCGGAACCACTCCCCGCAAGCTGTGAACAGGAAAACTGAGATCATTAAAAGAAATTTCACCTTTTAAAGATAATATAAAAAAAGAATTTATGAAAGCGGTTTTTATAAAAAAGTTATTTTTTTGTATTGTATTGCATAGGGCCGCCTAAAAAAGCAGGGAAACCCGCCCCTAGAACCAGGGCTAAATCAATGTCTTCTTCCTGCGGGACTATTTTATCTTGAATGAGTTTATTTCCCTCAACAGACATCTTTTGAACCAATTTTTGCAGGAGCTGTTTGTCTTCCATGAGGCTGGTTTCTTCCTTTCTTTTTAAAGCGCTTGTTTTTGGATTTAAAGCTTTTTCTTTATTGTAAATATAAAAGCCTTTTTTGGATTTCTCGCCTTTTCCTAAAACCGCTGTTAGGTCTTTTGTCCATTCAGGAGTTTTAAAAAAGAGCTTTTTTTGCTCTAAATGGGAGATTGTTTTTAAACAGATATCCAGACCAATTTTGTCCATAAGCTCAAAAGGCCCTAAAGGCATTCCGAATTGATCTTTTAAAATGTGATCTATGTGTTTTATTCCATAACCCTCTTCAAATAAGTTTAAGCTTTCTGACAGATAGCTAACCAAAACTCTGTTAACCACAAAGCCAGGGCTGTCTTTTACAAAAAGAGGGACTTTTCCCAACTGTTTGATAAAGGGGAGCGCTTGAGGATGAGATTCTTTTTGGGCGGCTGTTAGGCACACTTCTAACAAAAGCATTTTATGGGCGGGGTTAAAAAAATGAAGTCCAAAAAAATGGGAGGGCCGAGCGCTGCTTTTGGCTAGATCTGAAATACTGAGCGAGGAAGTGTTAGAAGCAAAGAGACATTCAGAGCTTGCTTTTTTTGAAATTTCTGAAATCAATTTTTGTTTGAGCGCTAAGTCTTCAGGCAGGGCTTCAATAATAAGGTCAAAGCTTTTAATCCCCCAAAAATTTTGGCTCACAGATAAATTATTGAGTTTGTTTTCCAACTCATAAGAGTTAATTTGCCCTCTGTTTTTTTGTTTCTCCAGAAGCTTTCTGGTTTGTTTTAGGGCTTGAGTTAGAGCTTCTGCTTTGTTGTCTATCAGCCGAGTTTTAAATCCTTTATTGGCTAATAAATAAGCGATGGACTGTCCCATAGCGCCTGCGCCTAGGACAGCGACTGTTTGAATGGGCTTATAATCTTTAGAAGAGACTGTTATTTTTTTAGCTTTATCAATAAGAGTCCATAAACGAATTAAGTTTTTAGCTGGTTTGGTTTGAATCAACTCTGTCCAAGCTGAAACTTCTTTTTTTAGAGCTTGTTGGGAAAGAGAAGAAGAATAAGTGTTGTTAATAAGCTGTATCGCTTTTAAAGGAGCTGGATAAAAAGCTTTAGTTTTCTTAAGGATTTGTTTTTTAGATATAAAACAAATCACAGGCTTTAAAAAAAATTCCAGCCAGTAGGAGTAAGGCTGTTTATCTTTATAGCTGTTTTTAGGATGTGGAACAGCCTCGCCCTTGACAACTTGCTGAGCCAATTCTAAGGCTCTTTTTTTTAACGCAAGAGAGGGAACTTGCTCATTCACTAAGCCTATTGAGAGGGCTTGTTTGGCTGTTATGCTTTTTCCAGTTAGTATTAATTTTAAAGCCTTTCTCAAGCCAATGAGTTTAGGCAGGCGGATACAGCCTCCTAAACCGGGAATTAAACCCAGCTGGACTTCAGGACAGCCTAGTTTTGTATGGGGCGTGTGGGAGGCCAGCCTGTAGTCAAAGCATAAAGCCCATTCCAAACCTCCTCCTAGGCAGGCTCCCTCAATAGCGGAAATTTTTGAGAGCTTTAAACTTTCAAATTGGGAAAAAATAAGATGAGCTGTATTTAAGATTTTGCTTATTTGTTTAGGGTCTTTTATCTTTTGAATTTCCTTTATATCGGCTCCCGCGCAAAAATTATTTTCTTTACTTGAAATAAAAACTAAAGCTTTAAGTTGAGCGCTCTCAATCGTTTTTATTACAACAGCCAGCTCTTTTAAGAAAGCGGAGGAGATTAAATTGACAGAGGAGTCAGTTTGATTCCATTCCAGCCAGCCAATGGATTTATCTTTTATGCTAAAGTTCAGCTGTTTCATTTTTTTAGGTTTTAAGAGGCATTTTCTAAAATAACAGCCCCTCCCTGTCCTCCTCCAATACAAAGAG
>JAPPIY010000163.1 GCA_026914095.1 Oligoflexia bacterium | reverse complement strand
CATAATACTTTGTTCCGTCTGCTTCTGTCTGAGGGGCTTTAAGAGCATGAAAATCACTTCCTTTCAATAAACAATTAGCTTTAGATTCAGTATTATTTGCCCCGGGGCAAGTATAGCCTATTTTCATATCAACATATTTTCCTTCTTTGTTCTTTTTTTGAACCTTAAAGACAAGATTAAACTTAGTGTTTGTATAGTTTGGAGAATCTGTATTTGGATACAGCTGGTGGAAGCCTGTCCTCACCATAAAAGGTTTATTAGCGACTAAGTCATACGAACTCTGGTAATGATGTGTCAGTCCTGTGTTTTCATCTCGCTCTAATTGAGGAGCTGTAACAACTTGCACAGGGTTGGAATAACCTATATTTGCCCCTTTATGAAACTCATGAATATGAGCTTTATAATCTCCGTCATCATCTGAATTGTCTGAATTAAAAGTATCCGGTGGACTGAACAAGATACGATCGGCTCCTGCTGGGCGTTGAACTTTTACACAATGTGAGCCGATATTAAAGTCTGGTTGTGAGGTGTATGAAGCGTTAATGTTACTATCGCTTTCATTACCATATATAAAAAAATTTGGTGGATTGTTAGAATTACTAAATAAACCCAATAAACCTGAAGCTTCACGACCTGTTCCCCCTGGGGCATACCTATCCAACTCATATTTGTAATCGCCAGAAGAGGATAGATATAAAATATCTACTGCCTGACTAATATTACTTAATAAGAAAGCTGTGGGCGGTTGTCTTCTGAATAAAATTATCTTATTCCCATTTTCATCAAGGATGAAATTATGATCTTTATCTTTCTTATAGACAACATCATTTTGATTTAAAATATAAGATCCTTTAGGCTTAATTTTTACTGTATAAGATTTCACATAAGGAAAAGACATGGCTGTATTATCTAGAGCTTTGCCCATAATTTTGAAATAAAGGCAGAATTAAAAAACTGAATAAAATGGACTTGATTTTCACTAAAACCTCCTTGTTTTAAGTTTTTCTGATTATTTTAATTGTTTGAAGTCAGACTAAAATAATTGAATAACAGATTTTGTAAGAAATCAAGAAAAAACTTTATTTTTTTAATGCCGAAATTAAAAAATAAGATTTCCATAACCAAATCAATTCAAAAAACTTCAATTTATGGGAATTATACGCTTAACTTCCTATTTCTAGGCTTTTTCTAAAGCAAAAATTTGACCATAATTATAATATGAGGATGCTCTTGATCAAACCTTTAGTTTAACAGCTTATTTTAGGAACAAGCGAGGAGGTTAAAGGAATTAGAGAAAGAGAACGGCCGTTTAAAAAAGCTAGTAGCAGATCAGGCCTTAGACCTAGCGATATTGAAGGAAGTGAATTCGGGAAAGTGTTAAGCCCAGTCCGTAAGAGGAAAGCTGTTAGTGAAGTTATGAGGAGTTATGGAGTAAGCGAGAGAAGAGCTTGTAAGGTGATTGGGCAGTCAAGGACAAGCCAGAGATATGAGTTCTTATAGGATTTATGATAGGTTATTTTCATATAGACATAACAGAAATGAGGACAAAAGAGGGTAAAAGGCAGATGTATGTGGCTATTGATAGAGCCAACAAGTTTGCTTATGCCAAATTATATGAAAGAAAGACAAGTCGTGTGGCTGTTGAGTTTTTGCGGGAATTGTTAAAGATTGCGCCTTATAAGATACATACGATATTAACAGATAATGGAGGACAATTCACTTCATTTAATACAAAAGGAGAAGTTGTGTATTAGGGGATTATGTGTTGAAGAGGGAATAAAACATCATTTGACAAAGGCTTATCATCCTTGTACTAATGGGTAGGTTGAGAGGGTGAGCCGAACAATAAAAGAGGCGACAGTGTATCGGTATTTTTATTCTTCCCTTTCCCAGCTTAATAAACATCTTAATCTGGTTAAACACCTATAACTTCGATCAAAGGCTTAAAACTCTCAATGGAAAAACGCCTTACAAATTTACTAGGGATTTCTGAACAAAGGAGCCTGAAAGATTTAAAATCAAATCTTTACACTATAACTTGAAGCCTTACAGCTAGAGATTGACTGATACAGATTTCTAAAGCCAAAATAAAAATCTTACAAAAATACGACAAAGCTCTTATTAAGTTTCGTCAGAGCGAAAATCAGACATCACGAAGGGAAGTTGATTGATAATTTCACTGGCGGTAAAAGAGTTGATGTCTTTCCCTTGAGCCAGCCATCTGGCAGAGGTTTCTCCATGTAGCATAGCTCCCAGAGCGCAAGCTTTAAAAACAGACAAGCCTTGGGCCATTAAGCCTGTGATGATTCCTGTCAGCGCGTCTCCGGTTCCCGCCTTTCCTAAAGCGGAATTACCGGTTGGAATGAGAAAATTTTGCTCCCCATTAGATAGAATAGGCTGAAAGCCTTTTAGCAAAAGCCAGCAGTTGTATTTCACAGCCCCCGCTTTAGCATGCTCCAAGCGGTTTTTTTCAATTATTTTGGAATCTACATTTAACAGCCGTGACAACTCTCCTGTGTGGGGGGTGAGAACAAAATTTTTATTTAATAAAAAAGACTTTTTTTGAGAAATTAAAGTGAGAGCATCGGCGTCTAAAAGCGCAGGCAAGCTTAAATCTTTTAACTTCAAAATAAAGCTTTCAACTCTTTTTGAACAGCCTAAGCCAGGCCCAGCTCCAACAGCTGTTTTTTTATCAAAAATTTGCTTGTCTTCTAAACGGGCTAATAAAGCTTCTGGAATTTGCAAACTGCTTTGATAAGGATAATTTACGCTGGCCCAAGTGACATAACCGCTTCCCACTGTATAAGCCGAACGGCAGGCCAGCAAACCACACCCCCACATGCCCTCCCGCCCCGCCGCAATTAGAGACCAGCCTCTATCCGTTTTATTGGCTGTTTTGGGATAAGAGGGAAGATAAGCCATAACTTCTTTTTTAGAAAGGACTGATAAATTTTGATCTTTATTCATCTTATCTCAGATATAATTCTTATTTTATACTGATTCTGTTTGAATTTTAAGCTTTTTCTGGTGTTTCCCGGCCCCATAAGACAAGCTCGCGCGGAAGTTCCGTTTTTCGGAGAAAAATAAAACAGCAAGATAAAATTTTAAACTGGATCAGTATAAATCCTTTAATGAGATTGACACCTATATTATAATAAAGATAGAAAATCCTCAAATGAAAAAAAAACATCACAAAACTGTTGTTATTTTTTATCACTCTAAACAAGCCAAGATAACAAACAAAATTAGAGAAATAAAAGCTTTTTTACAAAAGAACAATATCTCTAGCGCTCTAATAGAGCAAAAAGAATCAAAAAAATTCCCGCCTTCAGATCTTATCATTTGTTTGGGAGGAGACGGCACCTATTTAAAAGCGGTTAAATGCTCAAAAAGCGCCCCTATTTTAGGAATTAATATGGGGTCTCTTGGCTTTCTAACACCTCATTCAGCTGAAGACAGTTTAGCTCTTTTAGAAAAATTTTTTAAAGGAAAGATGACCTTCAAAAAAAATTATTTTTTACAGACAAAACTCTATAGCAATAAGCTGACATCTTTACAAAAAAATCGGACAGAACTGCCTCTTGAGCGGTTAACAAAAACAGAGCGCTCCTTTCAATCTGTAAATGATGTTGTTATAGAAAGAGGCTCTTTTAACCATTTAATCAATCTGTCCATTTTCATCAATAAAAATTATATTTACTCTTTAAAATCCGATGGAGTGATTGTCTCTTCTCCTATGGGATCGACGGCCTATAACTTAGCGGCTGGAGGGCCTATCCTGCATCCTAAAGTTTCCTCTTTTGTTATCACTCCTATCTGCTCTCACAGTTTAACCAACCGGCCGATTGTTATTCCTGACAATTCTGAAATCCATTTAGTTTTAGAAAACACGAAAGCCTATCTTACCATAGATGGATTGACTCAGTCAGAAATGTCAGCTTGCAGTGTTGTTCTCATTAAAAAAGATAAAAAATCTTTTATCTCTCTAAAAAATGAAGAAGAAGAAAAAGATTTTTTCCTCTTAAGAAAAAAATTAAAGTTTGGACAAAGAGATTAAAGCCTGTCTTATTAAACCATATCTTCATCAGAAAAATCAATAGAAGATTCAAAGGGAGAAGACAGTTTTTCTTCCATAGAGCTATCCTCCCAACTCATACTCATTTGATTGTCTAATTGTGTTTTTTCATCTCTTATTTTCTGATTTTCTTCATATTCCCTAGCTTTAGACAATAACATTTCTCTGGGGCTTGATTTTTTTGGACTGCTCTCAGCCATGCCATCTGATTTCACAAGCTCTTCTGTTTTACTTTCCTCTTCCTGTTTTGTATTTAAAGAATCTACATCCTGATGGATTGTTTTCTCTTTAGGCATAAACTCTTTTTCAGCCTTTATTGAGCTTGAAGCTTGAAAAACAGCCTTGTCAGGAATATCAGCCTTTATTGAGCCTGAATCTTGAAAAGCAACCTTGTCAGAAATATCAGCCTTCACATTTAAATTAGAAGAATCTTGCAACTCAACATTACCCATAAAGCCGGTTGCAATCACTGTAACAGACAGCCGGCCAGCCATATTTTCATCAATCACAGCGCCCACTATAATATCAGCAGAAGGATCAGCCAATTGAGTCAAAACAGCGCTGGCTGATTGAACTTCTGATAAGGATAAACTGGAATCAGAAGTGATATTCACTATCATTCCAGTTGCTCCCTTTATAGAAACTCCCTCTAACAACGGTGAAGATACCGCAAAACTGATGGCTTTTTCCGCGCGATCAGCCCCTTCCGCCATCCCTCGCCCCATAAGAGCCATCCCTTTGTCTTTCATCACTGTTTTTATATCCGCAAAATCTAAATTGATTAAGCCAGGGACACTAACTAACTCTGCAATGCCTTTAACAGCTTGAAGCAAAACCTCATCTGTCATTTTAAAAGTCTCTAACAAAGGAGTGTCTTTT
>JAPPIY010000202.1 GCA_026914095.1 Oligoflexia bacterium | reverse complement strand
ATGGATCGCTCTTGGGAGGACATTTATCATCGGGCGGATAAAATGTCTTAAGAAAGGAAGAAAAGAAAAAAACAGCTGTGATTTAAAAAACAGCCCTTTGGGAGTCGCTTAAAAACATATAGTTTGGTAACTCATCTGGTCATTTACAGGCTTTCGTGGATTTTTAGCTATTTTTTTGCAAAGATTTTTCCCTTAAAAATACAGAAATAAGAAAGTAATTTCAATAGGTTATGTCCCTTTTAGCAGGGCCAGTTAAATATAATCCTTAAAAAAACTTTAGAAAACAGGTCTTTTGACCGATATATTTTACATGAAGCTGTCCATTTCAAAAAAGTCGTTTTCGAGCTTGTTTGTTCTGAATCTTTTCAGACAAAAAAATCAGTTTATAAAAAAGCTTTTTTTTATTATAAGCTTAGTTTTTTTTATTTTTCCTTTTAGTGAAGGTATGTCTTTTCCATGTACTGATGCTGAAGACGAGGAGATATGTGGTGACGCTGTTACTGAGGCTGAGCAAGCCTGTAAGGGAATGGATATGGCTTCTTACGCTATGGTGGGGCAAGCCGTTCAGGGAACGACATCTGATGCCAAAGGGTCTTCTGCTAAAGTGGCTCATGAAGGGACTGCGGCTATCAGCGGCACTCTTTCCGCCGCGGCTTTAAAAAGATGTATGTCCTGTGAGAAGGCAATGAATCATTGTATAGAGGAAGCTTGCCATAAGCGCAGGTGTGGAACAGATAAAGACACAGGAGGCGGAGACAGATTATGCGCTCCAACAGACAGTGCAGTCGAAGAAAAGGATAATCCGCCATCAGATGGAGGAGAACAAATAAGAAAGGAAAGACAGAAATGTCGGAGAGTCTTTAAAGCTAAAGAAAAAAAATGTAAAGAACTGCAAACTTTTCGTGATCAAGCTTGTTTGCAGGCGGGATTATCTGGCGCTCAGGCTTTGAAATCTCTCTTAGCGGCTAAAGCCCTAGGAGACTGTCCAGAAGGGGCTGAAAACTGTATTGAAAAGCCGGAAGAAAAGGGAGCAGGAAAAGAGGATATCAAGCCGCCTCCTATGCCAGGGTTGGCGGGAGCTCCTGAATTTGGATTGCAAAACACCTGGGGGGATAAGACGGCTGATCCCTCGGGGCAAGAAACTATGTTGCCTCCTGATGATGGAGCGGGTCAAGTCGCTGGCAATGAGGAATCTAAAGAAGAAAATGGAAAAGAGAGCGGAAAAGGAAAATCGGGGGAGGACTCTCAAAGTGGATCGCTTGGCTCTTTGGCTGGTCTTGGGAGAGGGCTGGGAGGCTCTACAGACTCTCAAGCTTTTGATTACGGCAAAAGGCCGTCTGGATTAGGAAGAGGATCGGGATCAGGCTTGATGGCTGGCAATGCTTCAGAAGAAGAATATTATGAGGATGATGGAGAGGAGTATCCTAGAAGTATTGGGTCTAGGGGCGGTTTTGGCGGTTCAGGAGACGGCGGTTATCCCAGGAGCTCTTCCCCATCCAATAGCAGATACGGAGGAAAACGCGGTTTTGGCTCTTCCGCATTGAGCGGGAATAGAAAACTGGCTGGAAAGGCCAAAAAGGACACTTTTGGAAAAGGAAAAGCCGGCGGGGATACTATTTTTGTCCGAATGAGCCGTTTTATTAACAAAGTTTGCTATGGGGAGATGAAATGCCGTTAAGTTTGATGTCTATACGCTTTTTCTTTAATGCTGGTTTTTGTATTTTGTTAAACAGGCTCGGCCTTGCATTTTTAAGTCGGAGCTGTCATTCCCGCGCTAGCGGGAATCTCCATAAAATACTTCAAAACTCAAACCTAACCAGTATAAGAAGTTTTTTTATTAAGGAGGAGGGATTATGTTATTAAGATTGTTTTTTATTTTAAATTTGGGCTTGGCGCTTTCTATCTCTGCTGAAGCGGCAGAGCCTCCTACAGAAGAGGAAAGACAGGAAGCTCAGGCTCGATCGGTGGAGCGGAACAAAGAGGCTTATGTCCAACAGATGTTAAATCGGTGGAGCGCCTGCCGGGACAACTGCAGGGCCACTCATAGTAAAAAAACCAATCAGAGATGCGGTGATGATTTTTGCTATGTGCCTTACACCAATGAAGACTGTGACAGAGAATATTGTCAGGCGGAAAAGCTCACTTATGAAAATCATAAAAAGAAATTGGATGATATGGTTGACGCGAGGCAGAGATATGAGGAATCACAGAATCAACCGGAAAGCGACAATCCCTTAGAGCAGGTTAAGAAGAAAAAGAAAGACACCAATCTATTGGCTTATGTGGGGGCAGGGACAACCGCTTTTTTGACCTATAAAGCTAAAGTTTGTTGTTCAAGCAAAAGCTGTAGGGCTAGTGGTAAATGCGCGCTATTGATTGGTATGGCAACTGCGGCGGGAATTCAAACTAAAAAGATGTTTGATAAAA
Organism: Oligoflexia bacterium; assembly: GCA_026914095.1. GTDB lineage: Bacteria > Bdellovibrionota > Bdellovibrionia > Bdellovibrionales > UBA1609 > JACOND01. Next base: position 2,589 of record JAPPIY010000202.1, on the reverse strand, counting down.
AAGACGATCTAGGGGAAACAGCCCAAGCTATGTGCGCGGATGCCAATGATCCCGGATGTACAGAGGATGACGGTGGCAACAATAACGAGCCTCCTATAATGCCTCCCGGCTGTGAAGAAGTCCCTCCAGGAACTTGTGAAACAATAAATCCAATAGTTAATCCGCCTCCAAGTGAATGCCCTCCAGAGGATCCTGATTGCGAAACTGAAAAACCAAAATCTCCCGGGCCTGCAATGCCTGGCCCCGGTTCTGGACCGGGAAGTTTGACTGGCGATACACCCTCCCCTACACCAGAGAGTGCCATTCCTAAAAAATTAGGGGAGGTCTTTAGCCCTCCCGGCGGCTGGCCTGAGGGAGAAAACCCTTGGACGGAAACGACAGCCTTTGATTACAACAAACTGACTCCCGGTCAAAAAAAGCAGATGGGCGCAATAATGGCTGACTTGAATAAAAAAAACAAAGCCTTTTTAGATAAACAGGGTTTGACTGGAGGAGACACTGCTTATGGAGGAGGTGTTGATTCCGATGAAACATTAGGCTCTACAGGCCTTAATGGAAAGGGAGGAGTTGGTTCTACAGGAAGCTCAGGAGTGTCCGCAGGCTTTGGCAAGTCGGTTGATGGCTCCCGCTCTGTGGCTGGTTCAGAAGACAGTATGGCAGGGACAGGAAAGCCTAAAGCCAACAGTATAGCTGAGCAGATGAAGGCCATGCTCAATAAAATGAAGGGCGTAGGGGGATCTAAAGGAGACGGCTTAGGTTATTTGGGTGATAAGTCAAGGTTGGTTGGCTCTGACTATGTCGGAGTGAGAGAAGACAATATTTTTATGATGGTCCATCGTATGAATAGAAAGCTGGATGAACGTGAGCATCGTTTTATAGAACCAATTTCTTTTTAGTTGAGGATTAAGTGGCTGAAAGTCTAGTTTTCAGCCGATCTTAAGCCGTCTGCGCTGAAAAAGTCTTATACCAATCGGGTTTGAAATTTCGGGAATTATAGACTTAACTTCGCATAAAGAATCTTCAAACTAAGGAAATGAAAGGGTTTTGAGCGATTTCTCTGGGGAATAAATAAGGATAAAAATTAAAAAGAAATAGAAAAAGCCTCTAAAAAATAGAATAAATAAAGAACTCTGCGAAGTCAGTCTATTTCCCGAATTTTCCGGTTTTAGTGAGAGATTCCCGCCCCCGCTTTCGCGAGGGCATGCTTACGCGGGAGTGACTGCTTTGGAAAAGCGGATTGAAGACAAAGTTTTAGAGATTCCCGCTCCCCGCCCTCGTCCCCGTCCCCGTTTCCACGAGGACAAGCTTTCACGAGGACAGGCTTGCGCGAGGACAAGCTGTGCGGGAATGACTGTCAGACTGGAAAACCTAAACAGGATTAGTGTATAACTCTCAAAAACCTTAAAAACTGTTGGATTCAAGATAAAAATAAGAAAATCCGATATATTAAACAGTATGAAACGGTTGGTCTTATTTCTTATTTTTTGCGCCTCTTGTCAAGGTGGAGGCAACTCTCTATCAAACTGGTGGGGCTCTTGGAAGGAGAGCGCTATCACTTATTTGGCTTCTGAAAGCGCGAAATCTTATTTGAATGAAGAGGAGCGATTTGATCTTTTAGATCTGTTTGACGATTTGCAAAGGGCTGTCAGCTGTGACAAGAGGCAGGATCTCATAGAAAAAAATGAGACTCTCAAAACCTTTGGAAAGCAGTATGATCTCCCGCGGGGTTATTTATTTGATATCCTTTTTAATTATGATTATGAAGAGGCTCTGACGCAGTTAAATCGGAACCTGTCAGAAAGACTGGCCTTTACTGTTGTTAATGTTTGGAAAACCTCAGCCTCTCTGCGACAAATCAATCAAGTGGTAGAAGAGATCAGCAAGTGTTATCCTAAGGAATATGTGGATTAAACCTCCATAACTTCTTTAATTTCAGGCACAAATTGCTTGAGGCGGCTTTCAATTCCCTGTTTGAGTGTGAGAGTTGAGCTGGGACAGCCGGAACAAGCCCCTTGAAGGCTTAAATAAACAATTCCATTTTCATAAGACACAAACTCAATATAACCTCCGTCCATAGCAACCGCTGGCTGTATGTCTGTTTCTAAAACTTCTTTTATTTTTTTCACTTCTTCAGAATCCGCTTGATTTTTTTGCTCTCGCTCAGGTTGTTTTGGCAGAAGAGCTTTTTCCCCTTTGTTGAAATGATCTTGTATCAGCTCTAACAGGGGATCGCGGATCATATCCCATTCTAACCAGTCCTCTTTTGTCACGGTTACAAAATTTTCACCTAAAAATACAGATTTTGCCCAAGGGAAGCCTAAAATTTTTAAAGCCAAAGGGGATCGCTGGGCCTGTGTTCTGTCTGTGATTTCAATGATTTCCTCACAGATTTTTGAATCCACTCTAAACTTTAAGGAGTGCGGATTGGGAGTGCTTTCATAAGAGACTTTAAAAGGCATAGCTAAAGTATATACTAATCTTGTTTGAAAATTCCTATTTATTCGTCGTTCCCGCGAAAGCCTGTTCTCGTGAAAACGGGGGCGGGAGTCTCATTCGAACAGGAAAATTCAAACAAGATCAGTATATACA
>JAPPIY010000013.1 GCA_026914095.1 Oligoflexia bacterium | reverse complement strand
CCACTTCATAGAAGGGGTTTTTTAATGGTTTGTCGGACCGTAGCGCAGCCCGGTAGCGCGCCAGTATGGGGTGCTGGAAGTCACAGGTTCAAATCCTGTCGGTCCGACCATTCCCTAAAAAACCCTTGATTTTAAAGACTTTTGGAGCTTTAAATTTTTTTTGACGGGATTTTAACGGGAATTTTCACAGAGATTTTTTTAAGTTAAAAAACAAGCTTTTTAAATTTTAGCTATTTCTCTTGAAATAACTAATTGTCTTTGAAGACTGCCTTAGCCGTTTTCTCTCCTGTTTCTGAACTCAAGAGAGCGACAGTTTTAGCATATCTTTGGGTTATTCTTTGCTCTGTATGTCCAAGGCTGGCTTGAACAGCAGACAAATCTTTTGTCTCCATAAGGGCTATGGTCGCAAAGGTATGACGGCAAATGTGAGTTGATCGCCAAGGGAGCTTTAAAGCTACAAAGCCTGCATTGAAAGCCGACTGAATAGCATTGTATTTTAAAAGCTCGCCATTGCTGTTTGTAAAAACTAAATCATTCACAGCCTCTTGTTTCATTTCCCTAAGAATGTTTTTTAATTTCTCAGGGAGCATAAGAAGTCTGGTTGATCCAGCTGTTTTAGTTACTTCCTCTAAAAAAGGATGTTTTGTTAGCTGATCCCAGCGAACTCGCCTTATGATGCGAACAAAGCCTTTTTCTAAATTAACAGCAGACCAAGTTAATCCGCAAACTTCACTGACCCTAGCTCCTGTTAAAAGCATAAAGCTAGCAAGCCTCCAATAGACAGGATTGCTTCTGTGATTTTTTAACCACTCAACCCAAGTCTTAGCATCCGCAGGCTCTATGAAATAGTCAGGGCGTCTTGGAGCGTTTGATTTAAACAAACTCATTTGCCTGTGCTTTTTGGTAATAGGAACATTAAAATCTTCATTTATAAAATTCCTATACCAATTTAGTATTGCGCTTAAAATTTTCACTTCCTGAAGAAAACTTTTTCTAAGCTTATTATTCCTCGTAGGGTGTTTTTTAAGCCAGTTTATCCATTCCACAATATGAACTCCTTTTATTTCAGACATTTTTGCTTTAGCTAAAGGGCTTTTGTAAAAATAATCTAGTCGCCGCTCATAAGTTTGAATAGTGGAAGGGATCATCCGTGATCTAACATCTTTTATAAATTTATCCAGACATTCTTTAAACAGCATTCTATCCTGCTGGCTGGAAGGGCTGGAAGTAAATTTATATCGTTGCTCTTCATGCCATAAAATAGCCTCTCTTTTTACAGAAAAGTTTTTTACAGCAACACGGACGCCTTTTATAAATACTTCCGCTTGATAGTATATAACAGGTTTTTGTTGTTTTTTTGTTTTGTATTGTCTTTTGATTATTGCCATTGTGATTTCTCCTTTTGGTTTAACCACTCCTGCACGCTCCCTTTTTGAAAAACATGTTTTCTGCCAAGTTTGACATAAGGTATTTTTCCAAGAGCTATCCAATTACGAATAGTCTGGGGAGCTAACCGAAAAACAACCGCTAATTCCTCTACCGATATTAAGTTGTCAAAGAACAAAGCTGAAGGCTTTTTATCCCTACAAGCTCTCTTCTTTATTCTGCTTTCATCAATTTTATTTGACAAGCTTATATTTGATAGTCCTGCTTTATTAGTCTGGACTGACACAGGTTTAACAGCAACAGCGGGTTTAGCTAATTTTATAAGCTCTTTTTCTTTTTTTAACGCTTTTTCATTAACAGCCTGAAAATTCAACTCCAGTTGATTTTCATTTTTAAATTTATTTATTTGTCTCATAATACACCCTTTTTTTATTAAGGCTCAAAATACTTTTTTATTTGAGCCTTTGTTTAATTCTCTTTCTTTTTGGACTCTTAGTTTGCAGCGAGCTAAAAATCCAAACCCTCTAATTGAAACATTTTTTAAAAACTGATTAGCCAAATCTCTCTATTTGACTGAAAAAGCTTTCTTAATAAATTCTATACTTTTTAAAATCCTTTAATTTCATACCTCCTTTATTGTTGATGATTTTTGGCAAGCTGTGAAAGCTCTCTTGCCTTAAAACTCCTTTTTTCTTTTTTTTCTAAATCCTTATTTTCTTTATTCTTTTTTCCTTATTAAATAACTAAAACCAAGCGGTTAAAAAACAAAACCAAACAACAAAAATCAGCAAACCAAATAAAAAACTCTCAAACTAAAAACAAACATCAAAACCAAACTCACAAACAATAACCAGACTTCCACTCAAACATCGCATCTTTCACAGCCTGCCAAAAATCATCTTCTTTCCTCAAACTCCCACACTTACTTACTACTATACTACAACTAAACTTACTTACTTCGTTCCTCTCCGAACTCACTTTTAAATTCCAAATTCTCTCAAAAGCCTTTAAGCGCAAGGCTTTCAATGTGGGCAGGCAGAGGGAAATTAACAAGAAAGACTTTTTTAGCCTGCTCACAGGGTGGGCAGGCTGTGGGCAGGCGCTTTTTAATCTGTTCAGCGCCTGCACACACCCCAATTTATAAGCAAAATGATATGCGCTTTGAAGCTTGAAACTTTTTTCTTTTTCGCTTGTTAAAACTTTTATTAAAATACTCATCATTGAAATTTCCTTTTATTTTAAAGTTATTATTTTATGTTTTAGTTTTTTTTATTCTTTATTATTTCTAGTTTTGTTATTAGTTTTTTGGTTTTTTCCTTTTTTTTTATTTTATTTATTCCCTTATTCCAGATCCTTTTCTTCGTTTCTATATCTGGCTTTTCTTCCTTGAGGAAGCTTAAAATCCTCCCTAAACACTTCGTTTAGTGTAGAATAAGCAAAATTACAATTACCCCAAGCATGTAAAGCATACTTATCCCAAAGCCTTGAAAGCAACTCACCAAAGGACTTATTTAAAACCACATACCACACAAAACTGATATTCTTCTTTTCCCTGTATTTTAAAAATATCTTCTTATATCTATGCCTAGCCTTTAAGCAAAGCTCTAGTTCTAAAGCTATGGTCTTCATTCCTCCATGATTATCATTTGTTGTAAAAAGACCGTCTGGGATTAAAGAAACCCTAGTTTGATAATCACGATAGGACTCATTAGGGCTATAAGAGCTTATAAGCTGTTTTTTTAAAACATGCTCTGCTGTCCAACTCTTTGCTATCTTAAGCCTTTCTAGCTGTATCCTTATCCCTGAAACAGCTACATCATGCTGAAGACTGCTTTTATTTATAAATTTCAGTTCAATATCCTGCTTAAATATCTTGGCTGACTTTTTACTTAAGACCCAAGCTAGACTTCCGTTGGGTAAACCCTCTGATGAATAAATAAAACCTCTTTGCTTTAAAATCCTAAGTCTTCTTAAAACAGTTCTGGTGTTAATGTCTTTAAAAATAAGACCTCTTATCTGTTGTGTGGATAAAACCCCATAGCCTTCTAATAGCTCAAGTAATAGTAAATCTCTATCTGTGAGCTTTGGAGGCTGTTTTTTAGACTTTAAAGATAAACTAGGTTTTTTATGAAATGAGTTTTGATCTTTTCTTATTATAGAGTAAATATCTTTTTCTAAGGAAGGTAAGCCCTCTTTACTAGAATAGCCTTTAAAACTGTTAAAAGCTTTAGAGGAAATGGGATTTTTATCTTTTAAAGTAGTTTCTATTATTTCAGACATTTTTTACCTCTTTATATATTTTGCTGTTTTAAACTGTTTATCTTTTTTTATTTTTTGTTATACTTATTTTATTCTTTATATTTTTTTTTAAAACTTATTTAAAAAACAAATTCTTGTTTTAAGGGTTGATAAAGTCTTATCTTGGTATCAATTCCAAGATAGCTTTTTTTGTCTGCTCGGCAGATTTGATTTCTGTAGCGATTTCTTTTAACTCTTGAAAAGTGATTTTTAACTCTCTAAAGCTTTCTTCTAAATCCTCTTGTTTTCTTTGATACTCTGAAACTTGAACCTCAAGATTTTTAAAAGCTTGTATAACTTCTTTATTAAAGTTTTGTAGCTCTTCTATTTGAATTAAAATTTTTTCATAAATAAATTTAAAAGAAAAGATTATAAAACAAATAAGAATAGAAATTATTAAAACACTCATTTATCTTTACCTCCTTAAACACAATTAACTTGGGGAGCTTATCTTGTTAGCAGGCTCAGAATATAAAACAATAAAAAAAAGAAAACAAAGAAAATAGAAAATTTATTTTTTAAGCAAGGGTTGTTTTTTATAAGAGTTGTAACAGGTTATAAAGGGACTTGAGAGGTTATAGGAGGTTATAAGCAGTTATCAGCGGGAATGAGTGGGAAAAATAACAGATGATTTTAGATTTTAATTATTTTCTGTATCTACCTGTTTTTTCAAAGAAAAAGCTTATTTCTTTCAAAAGAAAATACTATAGATTTGATAAATTAAAGTTATGAAAGCTTTATTTTTAAATAAAAAGAGAATATTAAAAATCATGTTTTATCTGGTTTTTAGATTTGATATTTTTTTGCTTGGTTAGTTTTATGTTTTTATAAGCAGTTATTTTTTTAATTTTTCTTTCAGAAAGACTAAATGCTTCTTTTATTTTTTGTAAATCTTTATAAGTAAAATTATGTAAAAGTATGTGGTATATAACAAAATGCTTCAATACCTCTTTAGATATTTCAGAATACTCCTTGTTTTTCATTGTTATAGATATTTTATCTATAGGTAAATTTTTGCAATACCACATATTAATACCGTGCTTAATAATTTGAGAAATAGGAGTTCCTTTTTTATCGCATACTTCCTCTATCAACTTAACAAGTTTATCTGATCCTATTGAGTGGATAACTCTATGAATAAAACCTTGCACAACATCAAAGTTTAAATTCCAAAATATTTTTTCAGAAATTTTATATAACTTATTATCATTAGATTCTTTCCCTTCTTTCCGGACAATTAATTTAATTCTTTCTTTAAGATATAAAATACATTCTTTTTGTGTATTTGGGTGTTTAATTATATCAAAAAAAGAGGATAATATTCTTAGATGAACATTCATTGCTTCTGATAATATTGCTTCTATTTTTTTTCTTTCTAAAGAACC
>JAPPIY010000307.1:2686-5088 GCA_026914095.1 Oligoflexia bacterium | reverse complement strand
CTTCTTGAATGGATAAGAAAAGAACTGGAGGAATAAAAAAGCTAAAAGGATGAAAAAATATAAAAATGAAAGATAAGAGGGAGAAAAAAATAAAGAACTGAGAATAAATGGAGTGAAAATAAAAAACCATAAGGGTAGTAAATGAATAAGGAAAAAGACAAAACTTTAGAGGAATTTTTTGAAGAGATACTTATGGCTTTCTGGGCTGTTATTCATTTTTCCATAATGCCTGTTAAAGCTAAGTCTTTAGCTCTAGCTGTTTTAGAAAATCTTATAAGGTCTCTCATTTTTTACAGCCTTTTTACAGGAGGACTTTGGCTTTTTTGCTTTGCTTTTGAGGAAGAGTATTATTTTAACCATTTCTATCTTCTTCATTTTTTTATTGCATCCGCTTTATTCTTTTCTTTAAGACATTGGCTTTTCTTATACTCTTTTAAAACACAGACAGAAACAAAAAAAATAACAACTCAAGATTTAAACTTTAAAAAGCTTAAAAAACTTGGCTCTTCTAAAACCTCCTCTAAATTTTCTTCTTTAATGAAAGATAAAAACAAAGCTCCCATTGGGCTTTCTCTTATCTCTAAAAAACCTGTCTTTTTAGATTTAAACTCAAGGCTTCAACATGCGATTATTTCAGGAGCAACAGGACAAGGGAAAACCACTTTTCTTAAAACCCTTCTTTCTCATTCTTTAAAACATAATCATCCCATTATTATCATAGACCCAAAAGGCGAAAAAGAAGACATACTGGAGATGAAACAAAGAGCCGAGCTTTATAATAGAGAAAAGGATTTTTATCTTTTCTCTCTTTCTTTTCCTGGGGAATCGGTATCTTATAATCCTCTTTCTAATGGAACAAGCGAGCAAATTAAAGCTAGACTAATGGACGGACTTAACTTTGAACATGAGTATTATAAAGCTCAAGCGGGTCTTTGGCTTGGAGCTGTTTTATATGCTTTAGAAGTATTAGAAGAAAGCATCACCTTTTCAACCTTAAGGGAGCTTATTTCAAGCAAACAAAAGCTTAGAGCTTTGCAAAAAGAAATAAACAAGCTTAAAGGGCCTAAACACAAAGAAAGATTAAAATCAGGACTATCTTCCGCTTTTAAAATTAAAGAGGAAGATTTAGCAGGGCTTTCTTCTCAAATATCCTCTATTGACTCGGCTGTCTGGACAGATATTTTATCCCCTAAAGCCAGCAGTCATAAAACCAAGCTTTCTCTTTCAAATGTTTTAGAACACAAAAAGATCGCTTACTTTCAGATGAATGTCAATGGTTATGGGGATATTTCCCGGCGTATCGGCAAGATGATACTGCAAGACTTAAAGGTTCTTTCCAATCAGATACAAGCCGGGCAAAAATCCTTTAATTATAATTTTTGCGCCTGCTTTGTGGATGAGTTTGGTTCTTTTGCAACAAATGATTTTGCTGATTTTTTAAAAATGGCAAGGTCTTCACGGATAAGCATTCATTTGTTTTGTCAGGGATTAGCTGATTTAAAGGCTGTATCCCCAGAGTTTAAAGATCAGATCGTAGGCAACACTTCAACAAAAATTATCTTTAGGCAAGATGTGCCAAAGGATGCAGAGACTTGGTCAGGGATAGCTGGGACTTTTTCCTCAAAAAAGAAAACCTATCAAGTTATAGGAATGGAAACAGAGGAGCAGATGACGGGAATGGGGAGTCTCAGAGAGGTTAAGGAGATGAGGATAGAGTTTGATGTCTTTAAAAAGCTTTCAGTTGGTCAAGCGGTTTTGATTGATAAGTCCTGTCATAAGGAGGACTTACTGAGTGTTTGGGAGCCGGAAAGAGCTTTGTTGGAAAGGAGTAGGGAGGGTCGTCTAGGTCTTCTAAAGAGGCTCTTATCGGCTTTTAAGGCTGGGCTTTCAATGAGGAAAGCTCTCTCTTTTTCTGGCTCTAAGCTTGAGTCTTTGTCTTTAAAGCCAACTCAACAGGAACAGGATAGGCTTCGTTTGGAATGGGAAAAGCAGAGGCTTTCAGTTGTGAATCTCACTGATGAGGAATGGGAAAGCAAGGGGCTGTAGACAGGAAAGATAGAGGGAAGGTATGAAGATAAACCGCAAACATCATCGCAAAGTAGTCCTTGGGAGAACCACCAACAAAGCCTTTAAAATAAAGGCTTTGCCACTCTCCCCCTTCCTGACCACCCCCACTCATCCTTTGGTTTCGCAGAGGTGGTCAGGAAGGGGGAGAGTGGAAGGAAGTAGGTGGGTTGGTGGTTGGTGTGGTGTGTATGAGTTGATGAAGGAGTATGATTTTTTTGTGTCCTAAAATTTTGGGAAAGCATCCCAAAATTTTAGGACTAAAAAAATCATATAGGTAAAGCTTAGGAATAAAAAAATGAAAAAGCAAGGAAAAAAATTATGTTTGGATTAAAAAA
>JAPPIY010000307.1:0-2676 GCA_026914095.1 Oligoflexia bacterium | reverse complement strand
AAAGTTTTTGTTTGAGGTTTTTGTTTATTCCTTTTCTGAAGTTTTAAAGCTTTGGGCTTATCAGTTGGACTTAATCAGCCAGAAAGGCTGAAACAGGAGGTGATGTTTATAGAATAAAAATCATCAGCTTGGGGACAGCATAAAGTTTAACCATGAAAAGCATAAAGGAGGCTTTATGAAAACTCAGATTTTAGATGCGCTGAATGTCAGCGCTTATAAAGACAAAAATGGAAAAGAGCAAAAGAGCTTTATCCGTTGTGGGATGGCTTTCCCGCGAAAAGATGAAAAGGGTTATGTTTTGAAACTGGATGTTCAAAATATGACTGGCGATTATCTTCTTGCTCCTAAAATGGAGCGGAGATCATCTTAAAAAGAAACTTGGCCTCTCTTTTTTAAGGGAGGCCAATTCTTTTCCTTAATACAGATAAAGTAAGATAAGGAGGTCAAAATGAAGAAAATAACAAATAAGCCTATAGGAAAAAAAACACAAAATAAGACCAAGAAAACAAAACCATTAAGACTTTTGACTCGGAGCAATGTCAAAGCCTTGCCTCAATCAAGAAAATCGATTAAACTTGAAAAAGCTGGTAGCCCCAGCCGACCTTCGGGTCTGCTCTTTGACAACTTAATATCAGTAGAGGAATTAGCGGTTATCTTGCGGTTAGCTCCTCAGACTATCCGCAACTGGGTAGCTCTTGGAAAAATCCCTTATGTCACAATCGGCAGAAAAAGATTTTTTCAGGAAAGGAGTTTGCAAAGGTGGCTCAACCAAAAGGAGGAACCACAATGGCAATAATCAAAAGACAATACCGCACAAAAAAACAACAAAAACCAGTCATCTTTTATCGAGCTGAAGTCTATATAAAAGGCGTCAGAGTATCAGCAAAAACTTTTTCTATAAAAAGATCAGCTGTTTTATGGCAGGAGAAAGAAAAACAAAAGTTCTCTCTTAGCCCTACCAGTCTTAATGACAGAATGTTATTTAAAGACTGTTTAGAACAGTTTTGGAAAGATGCTGAAACCCGAATGATGAAATCCACTCTGCAAAGTTATGAATCTCGTTTAAGTTATTTTTATAAAGGCCCCTTGGCTGATGTAAAAATATCTGAGTTGAGAGGAGCTAAGGTTGTCGAATGGATTAGCTGGTTAAAAAAACATAAAACAGCACAAAACAGAGGCAGAAAAAGTTTTTTGCATGAACTCAAGTTTTTAAGTGTCGTTTTAAATTGGTATAGGAATTTTGTAAATGAGGATTTTAATGTTCCTATTACTAAAAAACATCGTCAGATGTGTGTATTTAAGCCTAATGCTCCCAGAAGGCCGGATTATTTTATAAAGCCTGAAAATGCAAAAATATGGGTAGAATGGCTTAAAGAGCACAGAAGCAATCCTGTTTATTGGAGGCTTGCCAGTTTTATGCTTCTTACAGGGGCTAGGGTTGGAGAAGCTTGCGGTTTAAAATGGTCTTCAGTTGATTTAGAAAAGGGCTTTGTTCGTATTGTAAGGCGGGTTCGCTGGGATCAAAGAACAAAACACCCTTTTTTAGAAGAAGTAACAAAAACTTCTCAATCAGCTAGACTTCTTATGCTTCCTGAGAAGTTAAAAAACATTCTTAGGGAAATAAGGAAAGAGGCTACGAATGATCTGGTTTTTACAGATATGAAAGGCGAACTTTTAAAATACAATGCTGTTCAGTCATCTTTTAATGCTGGCTTTATGGCCTTAGATTTGCCTTGGCGTTCTACCCATATATGCCGTCATACTTACGCAACGATTGCTCTTATGGAGACAAAAAATCTTTCTGCTGTTCAAGCCAGTCTTGGACATACAGAAATAAAAATGACTCAAAAGTATGCGAAGGCTATCGCTCTTTTGAGTTCGGAGACAGGAGAAAAAACTGCTTCTGCAATTTTCAAAAACAATTGAATGTTTTGGAAAAATAATCAAATTATTTACACCTCTTAAAATCACGCAAAAATCACGCAAAAACTATCTTAAAAACTCAATTTATCTAGCAATTTCAATAAGATACAAACTATATGGTGGAGCTGAGGGGGATCGAACCCCTGACCTCAAGACTGCCAGCCTTGCGCTCTCCCAGCTGAGCTACAGCCCCTGTTATAACTTTCTATTCATTTTAATCTAAAACAATCCATTCACTTCAAAAATACTACAAACCTTAATAAACAAAAGACAAACTACCTACAACAAAACCTCATACTGGCGCATCCTATAAATAAAAAACAAACTATTTAAAACAAAACCTCATACTGGCGCATCCTATAAATAAAAAACAAACTATTTAAAACAAAACCTCATACTGGCGCATCTTATAAACAAAATATAAGCCATCTAAAAAAATTCTTCCCTATCACAAAATATCACATTTATAAATACTTTATCTTGATATAATAAATACTCCTATGCTACAAAAAATACAATGTCTTTTTATTTTTTTCGCCGTTATTTTTTATCTTCCCGCTCAGGTTCGCTTATAAAACTAATTTCATGGCTCTGTCTCTCTGGTATAGCAGTTAGCATCACCGCGCTGATTTTAATAGTCAGTATTATGGGAGGGTTTGGATCAGCTATCAAATCACGCCTTCTGTCTAAGCAGGCTCATTTGATAATTGAGTTCAATAAAACCCCTTTTCCATTAAAACAAAGCGCAAACTC
>JAPPIY010000205.1 GCA_026914095.1 Oligoflexia bacterium | reverse complement strand
ATTTCTGATAAATAGCTTAAAACCATTGATATTTCAGTAGTTTTAAAATCTCTAATTGCAGTCATTTATATAATTCCCTTAGAAACAAGGTTTTTTCAGTTTTTGATAAAAGAGCCTGAAAATTTAAAATCAGGATTTTCAAACAGGATCAGTATAAATATATACTGATCAGGTTTGAGTTTTCCAGTTTTAGTTAGAGATTCCCGCCCCCGCTTTCGCGAGGGCAGGCTTTCGCGGGAAAGACGGTCAGACTGGAAAACCTAAACAGGAGCGCTATATAATTCCCGGTTTTGAGCTTTTATTAATTTTATAAGCCCAATCAACAGTTAAGAGCTTTCTTATGACTAACGGGGAGGAGGTAACTCCCCATTATGAAATAATTCCCGCCAATTTATAAAAACTCTTGATTTTCTGTTAAAAGCTTGTTAAGTGGTTAGAAAAAATAAGAGGTGTATTTTGGATAAAAAGAAAAATCTAGTGTTTGATTATAAGGATCCTTTGGCTCTCTATTCTTTTATTGAAGGGGCTAAAATTATCCCTGCCCGTAATAACGGTTTAATAGCAAAACAGCAAAAACAGCTGAGAAGCGCTGTTAAAAAAGCCAGAAATTTAGGCTTATTGCCTACCCACTTTCAATCTTATGATGATTTTGGCCGGCCCGAGGCTGTTTCCCCCAAGCCCTTTAACTACAAGTAGTTTCAGCTTTTTTGTAAAAACAATTCTGCGCTTAAACTTTCAAACGAGCTTTTAAGCCTTAATTTCTTGAGTTTTTACATCAATAAAGCTTCACTTATATTTGAGGCAAGATTCGGATAAAATGCTCCATTTAAATATCAGCTTTCTATTTTTATTTTGTGTGGGCAGTAAATTTAAAATTTGTTGCTCTAAGCTTTCATAAGCTGGCATGCCATAGTGTTGAATGTATTTGCCTTTTATATTACAAAATAGGCGCATATCCGATCGGGTCAGCCAGTTATACTTACTCACACGGCCTGTTAAAACTTCTTCTCTCCAAGCTAAAGCTGTTATTAAAATTAAGGCTGAGGACAGAGCGGACTTCACCTGTGTTTCAGAAAAAATAATGGGCTTGCATTGTGAAGATAAAACACGAAAATCTTTTAATAATCTTTTTAAATAAGCAAAATATTCATAACAGGCCCCAGGAGCGCTTTCCGTTTGGCAGGTTTGTTTTTTTCTGTTTAAAAGTGACTTTTCTTTATGGAAGTCTTTGCTGTCTTTATAAACCAGCCCTTTTTGGAGAGATTTGAAATGCTCTAATTGAGTGTCGCAAAAGCTGTGAGGAGGATCATTTAAAAGGATAAAAATGATAGCCCCTCCTATAATTAGGGTGGCTATGACCGCCTTTGGAAGTTTATAGAGATCGGATAACATATTTCATTTATAAGGATTGAGCTTAAGACAGGCTAGAGTCAATAATTATACCAATCCTGTTTAAATTTTCCAGCTTATTTGTTCAGGTTGATCCTAACAGCCTGAACTCTTGCAAAAGCCTGCCCTCGTAAAAGCTTGTCCTCGTGAAAACGGGGACGAGGGCAGGAATCTCATTCAGACAAGAATTTCCGGGAATTATAGACTTAATTTCGCAAGGCTCCTTTATTTATTCTGTTTTTTAGAGGCTTTTTCTATCTCTTTTTGTTTTAATTTTATCCTTATTTATTTTCCAGAGAAATCGCTCAAAACTCTTTCATTTCCTTAGTTTGAAGATTCTTTATGTGAAGTTAAGTCTATAATCCCGAATTTTCAAACTATAAGTGTATTATCTCAATTTTACAAATAAAATAGCTGTAAAAACAAGCGCAAAAGACAACAATAAGCTTAAAAAATGCTTTTTAGAGGAGTGAAATTTTTGACCAGATTTTTTTATAAAAAAAGGCATAGCTCCTAAAAACAGCCATATTATAAGTTTTGCGTAAATCCAAAAAGGCCAGGGCCAGCTCAATTTGATTTTAGCTATCAGGCCAAAGCCAGCCAAGAAAATAAGAAACATTATGATTCCGTGGAAGGCTAGTAAAAGAGTCTTGATTTTTTTATTGTAATTTTCATGAGCGTAGAGTCCCCATAAGGCGCCTAAGGTGAGGCTTAAAGCCGTTAGGGATGTGAAATGTAAAATGCTGTAGAAATTATAACTCATTTATACTGGTTTTGTTTGAATTTTCCTTTTGACTAAGTTCATTTTCCCTTTAAACAAAGATTAAAAAACTGAAATTTGAAACATGATTGGTATAAGCTATTTATTTAGCGGTAACGATAAATGATTAAGCCTGTTTTAAGATCCTGAGGGGAGAAGCCCACCGTTACGCGATCTCCCAAAACGACTTGAATATTATATCGCCTCATTTTGCCGCAAAGTTTGGCAGATACTTCAGCTTTATTTTTTTCCAGTTGGACTTTATATAAACCACCGGCTCCTACATCTGTAATCAAACCGTCAAATTGCGCTAAATCACTTTTTGCCATAACTCAATCCTATCTCTCTTAATTTAATTCTGATAGTTGGAAATAAGAGTTTTTGTCCCTTCTCTAAATAAAACTTTCAAGCGATTGTTGTATTTAGCTAAAATAAACCCTAAACCAAAGCTGTTGTGTTTAATGACGGATATGTCATTGTAAGTTTTTTTCATGTCATAAGAGGGGACTCTTTTTCCCTCGTGCTGTTTGGCTAGTTTTTCCCATTGTTTGCTCTCTTCTGCAGAAGGTCCAGCTATTTTAGAGGCCGTTTTTCTCTTTCGTTTGGCTGGAGCCTTTTTTTTGTTTTGATCGGGGCTAACTGCTGTTTTTGACGCTTCAATTGTTTTATCTGAGGCTTTTTTTACAGTTTGTTTGGTGCTGGATTTTGTTTTTACAGTTTTTTTATCTTCTGTTGTTTTTTTATCTGAAGCTTTTTTTATAGTTTGTTTGGTGCTGGATTTTGTTTTTACAGTTTTTTTATCTTCTGTTGTTTTTTTATCTGAAGCTTTTTTTGCCGTTGCTTTTTTAGCGGTTTGTTTTGTTTTTGCGGTTTTCTTAACTGTTGTTTTCTTTGTTGTTGATTTTTTAGATTTTTTTTCAGCCATGTATTTCCTCTTTTTAGATTTTATTTATAGCTTATAGAGACAATTTTAGCAAAAATCAATTAAAAAATCAAAAATGACCTGATATTAATGCTTTATTGAAATTTAAGTTTTTTATTTTTATCCTAAGTTCGCCCTTTGGACTGTGATATAATCTGTAAAGCGTTGAATTTATTAGTTTTTTAAAGTGAGAGCGAGCTAGGGCCTACTGTATTTGATTTTTTTAAGGTGAGAGCAAGCTAGGACCTTGTCTTTGACCTTTTTCAGAAAACTCCTTTTGTGAAAGCTTATTTTTTAATTCCTTTCTATACCGATCCGATTCGAGTTTGAAGTTTTTTTGGAGGATTCCCGCCTCCACCCTCATTTCCATGAGGATAGGCTTTCACAGGAGCGGTTGTCGCTCTGAATTTCAAACAGGATTGGTATAAATTCAGAACCTATAATTTTTATATATTTTGTGAAACTGCTTGTGTAAAGTTTGTTCTGATGTTAAACAGCCAGAAATGAAGCCAGCCCTTACAAAATTGGTTTGGATTTTACTTATTATCAACTTTGTTGTGGCTTTTTCATACACTTATCCTCGGTTTTTAGTCTCTCAGTTAGGTGAAAACAGCCCTTGGATTAGCTATCTTTACACTTATGGGATGGGATTTATTGTTTTTTCATCCAGCTTGATTTTTATTTTTACGAGACAAATTGATCCTCAGCGGAGAAAACAAGAGTTTTATTGGCTTATTGCCATAGCTTGTGGTTTTTTGCTTATGTTTTTTTGTCAAGGTTTGTGGATATATTCAGCCATTCACTTTCCTGTTAAATCTTAAATGTTGGAAAATGGAATGAATGATATATTGATCGGTTTTGAAAATTCTTGTTTGAATGAGATTCTTGCTTTCTCAGAAACGATAAATAAGCGGGAAAACTCAAACAAAACCAGTATAAATTGAAAGAGAACTGGGAGTAGATTTTATGAATTTTGGCATAGAAATTTCAGGCATCACTTTATTTATAATTATAGGAGTTATTGTTTCCTATTTTGTAATGGTGACTTTTTTTGGCGCCTATTTTTCAAAATTTAGCTCTAACATCCATGATTTCTTTTTTAGCGGGCAAAGATTTGCCTGGTGGCTTCCTTTTGTGAGCATGATGGCGACAGGAATAGGAGCTTATAGCTATTTAAAATATTCAGAGCAAGGTTTAAATACCGGCATGAACAGCGCCATGGTTTATATGAATGAATGGTTTATTATCCCTCTTTTCTTTTTTGGCTGGCTTCCTTTGATGTATTTTACCAAAACCCGCTCTATCCCTCAATATTTTGAAAAGCGGTTTAATGCGGTAACCCGCTATATCACTGTTGTCATATTGCTGGCCTATATTTTCTACTATATAGGTTATAATTTATTTACCATTGGCTTGGCTTTTGAGGGGATTTTTGGTTTTTCTCCTCTATGGACTTTGCCTATTATAACTCTGTTTTTAGGAACTTATGTCAGCTTAGGGGGGCAGACAGCTGTTATTTTTACCGATTTGGTTCAAGGGGTTATTCTCTATTTGGCGGGCTTTTTAGCTTTTGGCTATGGCTTGTATGCGCTAGGCGGGCTGGATGAATTTTTTTCTTATCTGCCTGTAGAGCATCGTCTTCCTTTTGCTCCTTTTAAAAGCAACCCTCATTTTAACACTGTGGGAATTTTTTGGGGGGACGCTCTGGCGGGAAGCATTGCCTTTATTTTTCTGAATCAAGGATTTTTAATGCGTTTTTTAAGTATTCGCAGTGTCAATGAAGCCCGTTTGGCTGGCATGGCCAATATACTTATCACCCTGCCTCTCTCCGCCCTTGTGGTAGGCTCTGTGGGTTGGATAGGAAAATCTATTTTAACTAAAGAATCCGCTTTAGGCTCTTCCCTTGTTGCTGTAGAGCCTTTACAAATTGAGAACACTTATCATACTTTTGTGAATGTGGTGGGTTATGTGGTTCAGAACAACCCTATTATTTTGGGGATTGTTTTATCAGCTCTGTTAGCCGCTCTTATGTCCACTATAGATACTCTAATAAATGCCGCTACAGCTATTTTTATTTAT
>JAPPIY010000122.1 GCA_026914095.1 Oligoflexia bacterium | reverse complement strand
TCCTTACACAGCGACAGCCGTTAAAAAACTAGAGGCGGAGGGAGCTGTCCTCATTGGAAAATGCAACAATGACGAGTTTGCTATGGGCTCTACAGGGAAAAACTCTTATTTTGGAAATGTTAAAAACCCTTGGAGTCTCAAACACTGCGCGGGAGGCTCCAGTAGTGGCAATGCCAGCGCGGTGGCTGGAGGACTCTGCCCCGCCAGTCTGGGAACAGACACCGGAGGCTCTATTCGCCTGCCCGCCCACTACTGTCATCTATTGGGTTTAAAACCCACTTATGGCCGAGTCAGCCGCTATGGAATGATTGCCTATGCCTCTAGCTTAGATCAAGCGGGAGTCTTCACCCACACCGTTGAGGATTCCGCTCTTCTTTTAGATATTATAAGCGGTTTTGATCCTTTGGATTCCACAAGCGCGCAAAAAACTCCCGCTCATTTTCAAAAAAACTTAAGCTCAAACATCAAAAATAAAAAAGTCATTTTTTTTGATTTAGAGGATTTAAAAGATCAGATTCAGCCAGAAGTTTGGCAGGCCTTTCAAAGCAGTTTAAAGCTTTTGAAAGAGCGAGGCTGTCAGCTGATAGAAAAAAAATGGCCCTTTTTAGATTATGGCCTTTCTGTTTATTATTTAATCTCAACCTCTGAGGCCAGCAGTAATTTGTCCCGCTACGATGGGATTCGGTATGGACACCAAAGCCGTCAAAGCTCAAAACATATTCAAGATTTTTACGCTCTCAACCGAACAGAGGCTTTTGGAAAAGAAGTCCGCCGGCGAATTCTTATGGGAGCCTTTTGTTTATCAGCGGGATATTATGAAGATTATTTTCATAAAGCCTGTCAAGTAAGGACTCTCATCAAACAAGCCTTTGACGACTTATTTTCTTCCTGTGATGTTATTGTCTCCCCAACAGCCAGCTCCACAGCTCCGCTTTTAACTTCAGAAAATGATCCTCTTCAAACTTATCTCAACGATAAATTTACAGTCTTTGCCAATCTGATTGGCTCTCCCGCCCTTAGCCTGCCCTTCACTTTTTCAAAAGACAATCTGCCCATCGGAATACAATTAATGGGGCCTGCCTTTGGCGAGCAAAATATTTTAAATGTAGCTCTTGCTTTGGAAAAAGATTTGCAAATTTACAATAAGAGGCCCTATGGCTAATGAGAGCTTTTTAGTTACAATCGGTTTGGAAATTCACGCTCAGCTCAAAAGCCAAACCAAGCTGTTTTCTCCAGATAGAGCCGGCTGGACAGAAGGAGAAAATGATGAAGTTCATCCTGTGAGCTTAGCTCTTCCCGGCTCTTTGCCTGTTTTAAATGAAATGGCTTTAAAAATGGCTTTAAAAACTGGCTTGGCATTTAAAGGGCAAATTAAAAACGGCAGTGTCTTTGCCAGAAAAAATTACTTTTACCCTGATCTTCCAAAAGGCTATCAAATCTCTCAATATGACAAGCCTTTTTGTGAAGGAGGGCAAGTTTGTTTTTTTAATAAAGACCGTGAAATTTCTATTTCTCTGGAAAGAATCCACCTAGAGGAAGACGCCGGACGATCTCTCCATAAGGGCGCTCACTCTTTGATAAATTTTAACCGGGCGGGAATCCCGCTTTTAGAAATTGTAACAAAGCCAGAGATAACCGATCCTCATACAGCCAGTTTGTGCGCTAAAGCTATTCGCAGAACTTTAAGATATTTAGAGGTTTGTGATGGAAACTTAGAGGAAGGCTCTATGCGTTGCGACTGCAATGTGAGTATTCGGCCAAAAGAACAAACGGAATTGGGGACAAAAGTGGAGCTAAAAAACATCAACTCTTTTCGCTTCATTGAAAAAGCTTTATTTTATGAGATAGACAGGCAGACCGAGCGATTAAAGTCAGGGGAAAAAATTATTCAAGAAACACGACTTTATGATCCTTCTAAAAATCAAACCCGATTGATGCGGGTCAAAGAATCTGCCAGTGATTACAGGTATTTTCCTGACCCTGATCTGCCTCAAGTTTATTTTGAAGAAAAGCTTTTAAACCAGCTGAAACTCCCTGAGCTGGCTTTTGAGAAAAGCCAAAGATTTATTCAAGACTATCATTTAAAAGCAGAAACAGCCCAAGCTTTAGTTGAAGATAAAAATTCGGCGGATTATTTTGAGCAAATCGCTTTAGAAAGCAAAAGCCCTCAAACGGTGAGTCTTTGGTTTCGTGGAGAGTTGCAAGCCCAGCTCAAAGAGAGAAATCAGAGCGCCTGCCCCATTCCCGCTAAAGATTTTTCCCGCTTATTAAAGCTGATAGATGAAGGAGTGATTTCAAACAAAATGGCAAAAGAGATTTTTAATGAAATGTGGGATAAGGGATTAAGCCCTGAGAAAATCATTCAAGAAAAAAACCTCAAGCAGATCTCTGGAGAGGAGGAGCTAAAACGCTTAGTCATTCAAACTCTAACAAAACACCCCGGCCAAGTGAAAGCCTATAAAGCGGGAAAAACAAAACTCTTTGGTTTTTTTGTCGGTCAAATTATGAAAGAAACCCGAGGTCAGGCTAACCCTCAAAAGCTTTCCCAGCTTTTAAAAAAGGAATTGGAAGAAGGTTAAAACTATGCGAGTCGCGGGAATTGATATTGGCTCCAACACCAGCCTGCTGTTAATTGTGGAAAAGACAGAA
The DNA here is from genome assembly GCA_026914095.1 of Oligoflexia bacterium. Taxonomy (GTDB): domain Bacteria; phylum Bdellovibrionota; class Bdellovibrionia; order Bdellovibrionales; family UBA1609; genus JACOND01. Next base: position 37,635 of record JAPPIY010000122.1, on the reverse strand, counting down.
CAGGGCTTTGAAGTTCTATCGGATAAAATCTATTTTACAAGGCTGGCTGAAAACATACAGAAAAACTCTCAAATCAGTGAAAGCGCTTTAAGCCGCTTGGACCAAGCCTTTCGCTCTATGAGAGAAAGCCTGGATCAATGGAGGGTTAGAGAACTTTCTATTGTAGCAACCAGCTCAGCCCGCCAAGCCGTCAATAAAAGCCAGATCTTTGAATTAGGAGCCAAGTATAACTTATCTCCTGTTAAAATTATCTCTGAGGAAAAAGAGGCTGAATTAACTTTTATTGGCTCTCTTTTTGGTTTGGGGCATTCTGCAGAAAATCCTTTGGTCATTGATATTGGAGGAGGCTCTACAGAGTTTGTCAGTTCTAGAAAAAGCTACAGCCTCAATATAGGAAGCGTCTCTCTCACAGAGAGATTTTTAAGCCATAAAGCTCTTTCTGACAGAGAGAAAACTTTATTGAATCATCACATTCAAGAAAAAATAAAGCCGATGGCAAATTTTTTGCGGAAGGATTATGATCATTTGATTTTTACAGCCGGCACACCCACCACTTTAGCTTTTATGGAAAAACAAACTTCTGATACGAATGAAGCTCACGGTTTAGTTTTACAAAGGGAGCGGGCGCGCTTTTGGCTGGAAAAGCTATCACTGCTAACAGTAGAGGAAAGAAAAGCTGTGCCTTTTTTGCCGGAACATCGGGCCGATGTCATTATCTCTGGCTTAAGCCTTTTACAAAATATTTTAGACCAAACAGGAAAAAAGGAATTTATTGTCTCAGCCACGGGTGTCCGGTATGGCTTGGTCTTGGAAAAGTTTCAAAACAATTTGTAAAAGAAACTCTTACAAAACTTTTCAAAAAACTTGAGAGTTATAGGCCACTGTTTGTGAATTCTCTGGCTTTAACTAGATTCCCGCCCCCGCTTTCGCGAGGGCAGGCTTTGAGCGCAAGGCGGCCAAAGACCGTTTTGTGGCAAAACGCAGGACTGAATTTTAAGTCTTGGAATTGAAAATTTTTACTCTTAAATCTCTTGTTGTCATCTTTCAAAAGAGCCTCCAAATCTTAAACAAGATCAGTATAAGCCTTCTTAAATTTTTTGAGAATTTTTGTATCCTTTCACAAACTCAATAAGCCTAGCTGGACTTTCGTTTTGTTTTTTTAATCTTGAATTTTTAAAAAAGGAAAAGAGCAAAAAATACAGCTTATTTACAAAAAATCTGATAAAATATACCAAATGAGATTTCTACTTTCTTTTTTTATTTGTTTCTGGATGGGGCAAAGTCAGGCTGAAAGGAGCGAAACAAACCAAATTTTTTCAACTTCTAAAAGCGCTCCCTTTTTACTAGCTAAAAACGCCAGCGCCTTTGATCCTTTTATTGATTATGGAGAGTTTCAAGATGATGTTACAGAAGAGGAGAGCATCAATTTCTTTCATTATGGACGATCTCTTTCTGTCGCTTTGTCCGGAGGCTATGAGGCTATCACCTTTAACATCCGGCAAATTTATGGAGATGCTGCCTTTGTAGGGGCAAATGCCGCCTTTTTTCTAGACCTTCGCTTTGCCATTCAATTGAGCGGGGTTTTTCCCACAGGTCATTACAACAGCCTTTATAACACAGCTTTTCCTTTTTCGCATTATGGCTTAGACTTAAAATATTATTGGAACAGGCAGTATCTCAATAAAGATAAGGATTTTTTCAGCCCTTATGTGATTTTTGGCCCTTTTTGGCTCAATATTAAATCCGCTCTTCCACCCCCGCCCAGCCCCATAGCTCAACAAAATCCGCAAACCCCTCAACAGACCGTTCCGCCCGCCAATGACTCCAACAGGCCGTCTTCTCTTGAAAGGAAAGCCGTTAAATCTTACAATGCGGCAGGAGTAAAACTGGGCTTTGGTTTTGAGCTGGCTCTCATCCAACAAAGCTTTATAGGCTTTGAATTCAGCTATCTTTACACTGTCCTACAGCATGAAAATGAGGACCTTTCACAACTTAATTTCCCTCCTGTGCCCCCGCCCAACAGCAATCAAACTCTATTGCAGAGGCTCCAGTTTCCCAATCGCCCAGAGGTTAAAGGCTACCGTTTTTATGGAGATTTAATAAATATCGGCCTTTTATTTGGCGTCAATTTTTAAATTAAAGTCTTTGCCAAAAAAGTCCGATGGGTTTATAAATAAATCATAAAGGGAGGTCTATTATGAAAAAACTATTTTTATTTTTAAATTTATTTTTGCTGATGTTTGTAGCAGGAACAGGGAAAAGTTTTGCCAGCAAAAAATACCGTTATATTAAAAGGGAGCATGGAGTCCGCTTTCAAGGGAATATTCCTATGTCTTTCCAGGGATTTACATGGAATGCCAATTTGGCTGGGGCCTATGCCTACAACTGGAAAGGCATGATAGAAGTTGGCCCTTATTTTGCTTTAGCGGCTGGAACGTCTACCGGCGCTTTTCAATTAAACAGCTGGGCAGGGGGATTGCTGGTGGAGTATAACTTTATTAAAAACCGGGGGAAGAGAAAATTTATTCCTGCCCTAGGTGTAACAGTGGGAGCTAGCAAAGGAGGAGTCGGCCCTGAACTGGCTCTAGGAGCTCATGTCTCTTTAAAAAGCTTTGTCGCAAAAAGAACAGCTTTTATAACGACTTTAGCTTACCGCCTTCATACCCCTGTTTCAGGGATCTTTACAAGTATGATCCACCATGTAGAGCCCCGCATGGGATTTGCCTATTACTTTGACTTTTACTGATTTTAGCTTTTCTTATCCTACAAAAAAAGCCAGAGTTTAGCTCTGGCTTTTTTATTTACAATGAAAGTTTATTCCTTTGGGAATTATATCTGATCGATTTGAGTTTTCCTCCTTTTTGTCACTTCTGCAAAAGCAGAAGTCTAGCCCTAACCTGAAAATTCAAACAAGATCAGTTGAGTTAAACAGATTGCTTACTCTGCAAAGAAAATCTCTTCAGCTCCTTTGGCCACAAAAAAACTTTTTCTAAATCTTTTTCTCTTAAAGAGATAAAATGCCCTTTAGCCAGTTTATTCATCTTCAATCGCCCGATCGCTGTCCGTCTTAGTTTTTGAACAGGAAAGCCCAATTTATCAAACATCAAGCGAATCTGCCTTTTTTTCCCTTCACTTAAAATAATTTTAATCCAAACGGTCTTTGTTCCTTTTTGGGAGGGATACTTTTGGACAAATAAGGCTTTCCTTTTGCCAACAGGAGTGCTGACTCCCCGCAAAAGCTTTTTTAAATGCGCCTCTGAAGGCCTGCCTCTCACTTTCACCAAATAAGTTTTAGAAATTTTATTTTTAGGATTTAAAATCTTTTCAGAAAATTGGCCATTATTGGTTAAAAGCAATAAGCCTTCGGAATCCCAATCCAATCGCCCCACTAAAAAAAGCCGATCTTTATATTTAGGAATGTAATCCATCACAACAGGCCTGCCTTTGGAATCTTTCCTTGCGCTTAAAACCTGAGTGGGTTTGTTAAACATCAGATAAAGAAATGGCTGTGATTTTGTGGAAATTAGTTTTTTTTGCACTCGCACCTGGTCTTTTTCAGGATCAACAAAGACAGACAGCTGAGACACTTTTTGATCATTTACAAAAACATGCCCCTGTTTGATTTTATGATCGGCCTGCCGGCGGGAAAGCCCTGCCCATTGAGCTAAAAACTTATTTAATCTCACACATCTCTTTTATCATATTTATTAAGTATTAAGAAAGTCCTTTCATTGAGCCTATACTAGCCGTGTTTGGAATTTCTGGAATTACAGACTTAAAACAGCAAACAAGTCATGGAAGCCTTTAGATATAAGGAGTTTTCAAAGCTTTTATGAAACATAAAAATAAAACCCAAAGAATTTTATGCTGTATTAAATATATAGTTCCCGAAATTTCAAACAGGATTGCATACTGCTCTCGCTTTTGAAAAAAGCCTTAATTGGCCTACTGTCTTAAAGCTCTTTTAAGCCGATTTTTTAGACTCTTGATAATCTTTAAAATAAAGAGCGCTGAGAAGGGCTACACCCATAACAATAAAGGAATCCGCTATATTGAAAGTCGGCCAATGCCAGCCCTTGATATGCCAATCAATAAAATCCACAACATAACCCAGCCTGACCCTATCCAGATAATTCCCAAAAGCTCCCCCTAAAATAAAGCTCAAAGCTAAAATTTGAAAACGGCTGTTTGTCTCCTGTAACAGCTTAAAAATAAAATAGACGCAAACTAAAGGAAACAATAAAAACAAGATAAAGCGAATCCAATCAGGGCTGTCATTAAAAAGCCCAAAAGCCCCTCCAGAGTTGGTGACATAAGAAATATTAAAAAAGCCTTCTATAATGGCTTTTGATGTCTGTCTTGGAAATTGAGTGTGAATAAAAATTTTAGTTGCTTGGTCTAAACACAAAATCCAAGCAGTGATCAAAGTAACCGATAAATATTTTATAAAAGAGTTTGACATGACTTTTATTTATACCAAGCAAGATTTGAAAACAAGGCTTTTATACCAATCCTGCTTGAATTTTCCCTCTTCTTTGTTCAGGCTGATTCCAACAGCCGGAACTCCCGCAAAAGCCTGTCCTCGTGGAAACGGGGACAGGGACAGGAATCTCATTCAAACAAAAATTTTCAAACAGGATCAGTCTATTTCATATTGCCGCAAACAAAGCTGTCCCCCTTTATACTTGTAACGAAAAATTAAGTTTTTGGGACAGCCTTCGCTGTCCTCTCAAGCTTGGAGGGAGGAATTTGTCCACAGTATCTCTCTCACAATTCCCTTTGCGTCCTCCCGCGCTTGGAGGGAAGAATCTGTCCGCTGTTATTTCCAGTCCAGCACATCCTTATGAAGAAATAAAACAAAATCATTCAGGGAAGGAGGGAGAGGCTGTTCAACAAAAGAACTAGACCCCTGTAAATATTCATAAACAAGCTCATTATAGGGAAGACGGGATATTTTTCTTTTAGCCATGGCAACAATTCCGTATCTTTCCGGCTCCTCCAGAAAACGCCAATGATCCACACTGTAAGAGTTTTTTACATACCCATATTCATGGCCGCTCATAATTTGATCGTAAGGATAAGGCATATAGACCCATTTTTCTAACTCTCTGACTGGTTTGCCCCATTTGTCTTCTAAATAAACCACAAAGGTTTGAGCCTTTAAGACTCTCTGCCTTTCCTCCTCCTCCCTTTGAGACCCGCTGTATTTCACGCCAGCTCCCAACTTAACAATAAAAGGACTGCTTTTTGGAAATACATTTTGAATAAGCAGGAGCCAGAAAACAAACATTAAGGCCTTTTTGAACAAAGGGAGGGTTTTTATCATAAAGTGAAGGCTTAGAGGAATAAAAATAATAAGAATAGGAAAAAAGTTTCTAAATTCATATTCAGGATAACTGATAAAAAAGCAAAAAAATAAAGCGCTGACAGTTAAGGGAATAAAAACTTTTTCCCTATAATTGAATAGTTGTTTTAAACTTGAAATAAAAACTCGTTGTCTTAATTTTGAAAAAATAAAAAAACCAAGAGAGAATAGAAAGAGCCACCAAAATACATAAGGAAACTGATAAAAAAAATCTTTGAAAAAGTGATGGGATCTTTCAAAAAAAAGAGAAAAGTTAAAGAACTCCGGGTTTGGATTATGAGGCAATGTCCCTAGGGCATGAGGGTGAGTGGACCAATGGCCGGTTCTTACAAAAGAAACCAAAAAATGGGAAAGAAACAAGAGAAGGGAGGGAATCATATAGTAAAGAGCTTTTCGGTAAGAGGGATTGAAAAGGCCATAGAAAATAAACAGCAGGAAGAAGGCTAAAGCGGATTCTCTGACAACAGCCAAACCGAGGGAAAACAAAAGAAGGGATTTATATTTTCCAGAAAGAAAAGCATAAACAGCTCCAAAACCACAGGCCATTAAGGGAATATGCGCTAATAACACAGTGGATTGAAACCAAAACAAAGGGAGGCTTATAGCAAAAGCCATTGAGAGAAAAGCTGTCTGCTTGTCTTGAAAAAGCGCGGATGTCATTTTATATAAGCTGAACAAACACAGCAAAGACCAACTTAAAGCTGTCATCCTGGCTGTGAAGACTTTTAATCCAAACAGTTTAAAAGCCAGCCAGAGAATAAAAGGCTGTCCTGCCGGATGACCTTGAAAATTCTCAGGACGGTAATTCCAGGGAAGAAAAAAAACCCACTCTTTTTCAGTAATATAAGGATAGAAGTTCTCATCAGACCAAGGCAGAATATGCAAACTCTTCCATTTTAGAAAAACAAAAACAATAAGGAGTAAGGAGTAAAAATACCCCCCCCCTTGATTTTTTAAAAAGCTCAAGATTTTTTTATTCATAACTGCCGCTCCCTGTTGCTCCCTGTTGCTCTTATACCAACCTTGTTTGAATTTTGAGTCTTTTCTGGAGCTTCCCGCTTTTGCGAGAATGACTATGCCTCCGCTTCTATGAAAGCAAGCTTTTGCAGAAGTTCCGTCTTCTGGGGACAAGTCATGTTGAAATTTCAAATAGGATCCATATAATTTTAAGACAAGTTTTTAACACATTTAGGGCAAATCCTCTGCTCATTCAAATGCTCGCTGATAAACCAACAGCGCTGGCATTTTTCTCCCTGCGCCAGGCCCGCCTTTAATAGAGTTTCCTCTCCCTCTTGAATTTCTATCTGTGAGACAGAAAAAAACTCCAACTGCTCAGAGCGGCTTAAAACCGGACTGATAAAATCCTTTTTCAACACAAGGCTGGCGAAGGCCTGCAAGTTGGATCCCAGGCTCCCTTTTTGCCTCAAAACTTCCAATTTTTTGTTTAACTCCTCTCTTAAAGGAAAAAGCTTGGAGAACAGCCCCCGCGCTTCGGGATGATCCCATTCTGGATTTTTTTTCGGAAAATCCTCTAAAAAAACACTGTCTTTTTTTTCCCTATTAAAATAAGTGTAGGCTTCTTCTGATAAAAAACTGGTGATAGGAGCCATAAGCGGCAACAGCTGATCCATGAGATAATAGAGAACGGTTTGCGCTTGTCTTCTCTCAAGGCTTTTTTGCGGAAAAGTGTAAAGACGATCTTTTATAATGTCTAAATAAAAGGCGGACATTTGAACTGTGAAAAAATGATTGAGCTGTTGATAGACTTTATAAAAGGCATACTCTTCATAAGCCTTTGCGCTTTCTTCAATAAGCTCATTGAGCTGTCCCAACATCCATTGATCCACAGCCCTTAATTGTTTAAACTCTATTAACTCTTTGGCTTGAAAATCATTTAAATTTCCCAAGACAAAGCGAAAGCTGTTTCGGAACCGCCTGTAGCTTTCAACCACTCTTTTAAAATTCTCTTCTCCCGCTTTCACATCAAAAGCAAAATTTTCACTGGCCGTCCAAATTCTTAAAATTTCCGCTCCGTTTTTTTCAATGAGCTGAGCGGGGTTTAAAACATTTCCTTTGCTTTTGCTCATTTTATACCCTTTGTTGTCATTCACAAAGCCATGAGTGAGCAGAGTCTTAAAGGGAGTTTGAGAGTTTAAAGCCAGAGAAGACAATAAACTGGTTTGAAACCAGCCTCTGTGCTGATCGCTTCCCTCTAAAAAAAGATCCATAGGCGTCTTTATTTCTTTTTGCTGTGAAAAAACCTCATGCTGAACTCCGCTGTCAAACCACACATCTAAAATATCCTCTCCCTTTTCAAATTCCCTGTGTCCGCAGTTTTCACATTGGCTTTGATCTGGCAAAAGCTCTTTGGCCTCTCTTTCAAAATAATACTCTATCCCCTCTTCTGTGTTTTGCATTTCATCCGCTATTTCTTCTATCACTGAGGGATCCAATAAGGCTGTGGAGCATTTTTTGCAGTAAAAAACCACTAAGGGAACTCCCCAAACCCTCTGCCGGCTCAAACACCAGTCCGGGCTGGCTTGAATCATGGCCGTCAAACGAGCCTTTCCCCAAGAGGGGACAAAGTGAATCTCTTTATCGCAGGCTTTTAAAGCTAAGTCCCGAACTCCGTTATCTTTTTTATCCAAAGATAAAAACCACTGAGCCGTTAAACGGTAAATCAGAGGAGAATCCGAGCGGGGATTGTAAGGATAGCTGTGAGTGATTGTTTTATGAGCCAGCAAATGTCCGGTCTTTTTTAACATCTCAAGTATCACAGAATTGCCTTTAAAAATAAAAAGCCCTTGCAAATTTTTAGAAGCTTCATCCGTGAAATGCCCTCTTTCATCCACGGGACAGGGGCTGGGGAGTTTGTATTTTTGCCCCACCGCATAATCCTCCAGCCCGTGGCCAGGAGCGGTATGCACTAAGCCTGTGCCGGTCTCTTGACTCACATGATCCCCTAAAACAAAGGGGCTTTCTCTCTTTAAAAAAGGATGACAGTAAGTTAAAAATTCCAAGTCTTTCCCTTTAAAAGTTTTTTCCAGTTTAAAAGGAGTTTGATCTGTCTCCTTAAAAAAAGAATCGGCCAAGGCCATTGCCAGCAAATAAGATTCCGTCTCACCAGCAAACAAACCGTAGTCTAAATCCGGATGAAGTCCTATTGCTGTATTCGCCGGCAAAGTCCAGGGAGTGGTCGTCCATATCACCGCCGAAACCGGCTGAGGAGAATTTAATTTTTTAAGAGAAGAAGAGGTTAAATTAAATTTGACATAAATAGAGGGGCTTTTATGCTCTCTGTATTCCGCTTCTGAAAAAGCCAAAGCCGTCTGTAATTTAAAACACCAAAAGACCGGTTTTGTTCCAGAAAAAATCAAGCCCTTTCGGACAAGCTTGGCAAAAGCCCTCACTTCTTCCGCTGTATAATGAGGATTCATTGTTAAAAGAGGCTGACCCCAATCGGCCAAGACTCCCAGCCTTTCAAAACTTTCTTTTTGTTTTTCTATCCAAAAACGAGCCGTTTTGCGGCACTCTTCCCTTAATTTTTTAGGAGAAAGCTCTTCTGTTTGATCTTGTTTTTTAAGAGCCTCTAACTCTATCGGCAAACCATGGCAGTCCCAAGAAGGAATAAAAGGGGCTTTTTTTCCACTTAAGTTTTTATATTTAATGACAATGTCTTTCAAAATTTTATTTAAAACATGGCCTAAATGAATCGCTCCATTGGCATAAGGAGGGCCATCCGGCATAAAAAACAACTCTGCGGATTTTCTTTTTTCTAAAATTTTTTCATAAAGCTTTTTTTCTCTCCACTGCTTTACAATTTCCGGCTCTTTTTTTGAAAGCTGAGCTTTCATAGGAAAATCTGTCTTAGGGAGAAGAAGGCTGTCGCGAAAGGAATCGGCGCTCATAGGACTTTTTATATCTGAAAAAACAAAAAGGAACAACGCCTTTTTTAAAAGTCTTGCGGTAGGATCATTGGCGCTTTAAGAGCCTTAGCTCAGAAGTGTCAGGAAAGCCTTTTAGGACTGAAATTTAAGGAAGCGCAGTCCAAATGATTTGTAATAAATACAAAACTAATCAGTCGGTTCTGAAGAAGTCCTAAACTATTGAAATGATTTGTGAATTTATGATCTTATACCGATCGTGTTTGAAAATTCCGGTTTTAAGTTTTTGAAGAAGGCGTAGCGCTGAGTTTTCAAATACGATCAGTATAAAAGGATAGTATTTACAAGAAAGCAAGTGATGCGGATCGGGTTTGAACTTTTGAAGTTTTGTCTGGAGATTCCCGCTTTCGCGGGAATGACTGAACATTTACAATATTGTGATAAAAACCAAACTCACTTTGCAAGCTGATTTGCAAGCTTTTGAACAAAAATCACATTTAAACAATAAAGCAAATTTTTTCATCGCCGACTCGTAAAAATCCTCAAAGATAAAGTTTTTTTTATAGAGATATTGTTTAAATAAAATTCTTTTGTTAGCTTTATTGTTATGTGGCCAAAACGAGTCTTTATTTATACGGACGGAGCCAGCCGAGGCAACCCAGGCCCCTGCGCCTTAGGGCTACAGGTTTTTGATTCCAAAAAAAACTTGATTTATGAGGAATCCTCTTATTTAGAGGACAAAAACACCAACAACTTTGCCGAATACAAAGCGGTTATCCGAGCTTTTGAGCTGGCGGTTCAAAATAAAATTCAAGAGCTGACTTTGTTTTCAGACAGCGAGCTTTTAATCCGCCAACTGCAAAAAAAATACAAAGTGAAGAGCCAAAACATAAAAACTCTTTTCATGGAGTGCCAAAGCTTTTTAAAACAAATTCCTCAAGCGGAGTTTCAACATATTCCCAGAGAGCAAAACAAAGGGGCCGACGCCTTAGCCAATCAAGCTTTAGACAACAAAAGATAAGATGAGATACTTTATCCGATCCGCCGAATTTAAAGACATTCCAGAGATTTTAGCCCTCACTCAATATTTTCCTCTTTGCAGTCTCCCTTCCAACAAATCTAAATTAGAGGAAAAAATACAGACAAGCCAAGAATCTTTTAATAAAACTTTAAAGCCTTTTCTCAGAAATTACATTTTTGTCTTAGAGGACAGCAAAAAAAAGAAAGTGATTGGCTCCAGTCAAATTTTATCTTACTTTGGCCCCAACCGATCCCTCTGCTATTTTTTGGAAAAAAAGAGAGCTGGCTCCTATTTAAAAATAAAACAAATCATAAAGGGGCGGCATCAAATCGGAGGGCTGATTTTAAATCCCCGATACAGAAAATCCAAAGAGGTTTTAGGCCTTCAAATTGGAATGGCTCGCTTTTTATATATAAAAACTTTTCCTACAGATTTTTCAAAAACAATTGAAGTGAGTTTAACCGCTCCTATACAAAAAACAAACAACCCCTTTTGGCAGGAGACAGGAGCCAAGTTTCTCAACAAAAGCTATTTATCCGCTCTTAAAGCCTTTCAAAAAAACCGCAAGGAGTTTTTAAGAGCTTTTCCAAAAAATTTAAAAATTGAAATAAAAAAGCTAAGCCCTCAAGCTCAACTCTGCTTAAGCGCCGTTCATTCTCAAACTCTTCCTGCCTATAAAGGCCTTTTAAAAAGAGGCTTTCATAAGAGCCGATATTATCACTTGCTGGATGGAGGCATTTATTTAACAGCGGATTGGAGCAAACTTCCTTTTTTAAAATCCGCTCAAAATTTAAAAATTCAATATCAAAACTCTATAAATCAGGAAGATCATTTTATAGCTCAACAGACAAAAAAAGGCTTTATCTGCGTCAAAGCGAAAGCTCAAAAAAAGGGAAGAAATTTAATCCTGAAAAAAAACAGCCTATTAAAAGAGGGAAAACAAGCCTTGTCCTTAAAATTTCCCTTTTAATTGAGATACTAAAAAAATCAAAATTTCTTTTTGAAATAAGCTTCTTCTTCAAGAATCTTTGCCTTTACAAATAGCTTTTCACTGAATCGTCATATTAAATGGCTACCGGTTTTTTACATGAAGTGAAGTTTCGTCTCTTTTTCTTCTCACACTGGATTTTCAAAAAATATTTGGTTGGAGACAAAATCTGTATTAAACTTTCTATGATGGAGAAAATCTCTTTTTTAGGCTCTTATGTGAAAGGACGGTTTCAAAGCCCCTCTAAAAAAAACTTTATCAAAAAACATATCAGTCCGGCGGATTTTAAAGACTTGATCTTCACTTGGCCTGAAAAAAATACAGGGGAAATTGATTCCGCGATCCTAGCTGGAAAAACCGCTCATAAAAATTGGGCGAGGCTCTCTTTAAAAGAGAGGGTCAAAAGACTGAGTCCCTTAAAAACAATTATCAAACAAAATATTAACCCTTGGGCGGAGCTGATCTCCAGAGAAACAGGCAAGCCTCTTTGGGAAAGCCAGGGAGAGGTGAAAGCTCTCCTTTCAAAAACCGATTTTGTTTTAAAGGAGGGTTTAACCCGGATTCAAGATCAAACAGTTCCTCAAGCTAAGGGAAGAATCCGCTTTAAGAGCCGGGGTTTGCTCTTAGTGATAGGCCCTTTTAATTTTCCCATGCTGTTGCCCTTAGGGCAAATTTTACCTGCTCTGGCTGTGGGAAACACAGTGATATTCAAGCCTTCCGAAAAAACTCCAGCCAGCGGCCAAAAACTCACTCAAGCCTTTGACCGCTTAGACCTAGGCTCGGGAGTTTTTCAAATGATCCAAGGGGGAGCTGAAGTTTCTAAAAAACTCTGTCAGCATAAGGAGATTGACGGCGCTCTTTTCACAGGCTCTTTTGAAGTCGGCCAAAAGATCAAAGAATCTATTGTGAAAGATTTTTCTAAAATTTTAGTTTTGGAAATGGGGGGCTATAACAGCGCTCTTATTTGGGAAGACGCTGATCTGGATTTAGCGGTTAAAGAAACTTTAAAAGGCTGTTTTTGGACTTCGGGGCAAAGATGCTCTTCTACTTCGCAAATTGTTCTTCATAAAAAAATAGCTAAAGACTTTACAAAAAAATTTATAAAGTCCGCTCAAGAGATCAAAGGGGATCATTGGAGCAAAAACTCTCTTATGGGAAGCTTGATTGACTCAAAATCCATCCAAAGATTTTTTGACTTGCAAAAAGAAATCAAAGACAGAGGCGGAAAAGCTCTGCTGGAGGGAAAACAAATTTTAAAAGAAAAAGGCTATTATGTCAGCCCCGGCCTTTACAAAATGAAGTTTGATAAAAACTCCTCTTTTGGAACGAAAGAAAGCTTCACCCCTCAAGTGATTTTTTATGAAACTGACAGTTTGGATCAGGCCCTAGAGATGATCAACCATTCCGGCTATGGCTTGAGTCTTTCTGTTTTTTCAAAAAATAAAAAAATCCAAGAAGAGATTTTTCATCGCGCCAAAGTAGGTCTTATCAATCACAATCTATCCACGGCAGGGGCCAGCAGTTATCTGCCCTTTGGAGGGTTGGGAAAATCTGGGAATGACCGGCCAGCTGGAGCTTTTGCCATTGACTTTTGCGTTACGCCTTTAGCTGAAAAAACCAAGGGAGATTTTTAAGTGAAAATTTTTGGATTCTTTCTTTTGATAAGCTTTTGTTTTGGCTCTCTCCTTTCTAAAACAGAGACTGTTTTATACTCCTCTGGCTTGAAGTTTCAGTATGACAGTCCTTCCCGCGAAAGCTTGCCCTGGTGGAAACACGGGGGCGGGAATCTCCATAAAAAACTTCAAAACTTAAACAGCCTATACCCATCCTGTTTGAGTTCTCCCGATTTCTCTTCATTCCCGCGAAAGCTTGCCCCCGTGTTTCCACCAGGGCAAGCTTTCGCGAGAGCTCCGTCTTCCGAAGAAAAACAGAACAATGAAATGAAAAACTCAAACCTGATCCATACAATTGATGTCCCCCCTGGCAAAACCTTTTATCAGTTGGCGGGAGAGCTGAAAGAAAAACAAATCATCTCTTCTGAAAAACTTTTTAAAGCTCTCATTTTGCTCTATGGCCGCCCCGCTCTCAGACAGGGAGAGTATGAAATATCTTCTGATAGGAGCGTGTGGGAAATTTTTAATCATTTTAAGGAAGGCAAAGTCCGTGTCTTTAAAGTCTCTTTTCCTGAAGGATTCAACCATTATGAAATGGCGGAAACTTTAAAAAACCACAACTACTCTGAGACAGAGCAATTTTTAAATCTGGTTTGGAATAAAAACTTTACAAAAAAGCTGATAAAGCAAGATTTGGAATCTTTAGAAGGCTATCTCTTCCCTGACACCTATCAGCTGACAAAATACCTGCCGGCGGAAGATTTGATTACAAGCATGACTCAAAAGTTTGCAAAAATTTATCAAGAAATCTCTCAATCTCCTTTAGAAGTGAATTTAAGCCGTCATCAGGTGGTGACTTTGGCCAGTCTAGTGGAGAAAGAAACTGGGCAGGCCAAAGAGCGGCCTTTGATTGCCGGTGTTTTTTTCAACCGCTTGAAAAAAAAGATGAAACTGCAAAGCGACCCCACTATTTTATATTCTCTTTATCTCATTCGGGGCTTTGATATAGAAAAAAACATTAGAAAAGCGGATATTTTATTTAATTCCCCCTATAACACTTATGTTGTAAAGGGACTGCCCCCCAATCCCATTGCCAACCCCGGAAAAGAGAGCCTGCAAGCGGTTTTTAAACCAGAAAAGTCAGATTACTTTTATTTCGTAAGCCGCAATGACGGCAGTCACAAATTTTCAAAAACTTATAAAGAGCATGAAAAGGCTGTCTATGAATACCAAATCAAAAAGAAATGATTGGCTCTCTAAGTTTTGCCGTTTCTTTTGTTGTTCCTTTTAAAATTTATACTAGGCCTGTTTGAGTTTTCCTCCCTTCTGTCACTCCCATGAAAGCCTATTCTCGCGAAAGCGAGGAGCAGGAGTCTAGTTACAATCTGAATTTTCGGGAATTATAGGCGCAATTAACTTAGCCACTATGATAAACACCCATATATTCACTGTCAGAAATCCAAATTTCTCAGCTCCTGAGCCATTTCATAAAGTCCAATAGCCTCTACTTTATCAGAAACAGGGTAACGCTCCTCTCCGGCATATACTATAAAGGAGCGAATGGGTTTTAAATCGGCGCAAGCCTGATAAAAACCTCTTTCAATTTTAGCGGATAAAGACCTTTTGATCTCAATAGCCCAAAGAGTTTGGTCTTTATGCTCTATCAATAAATCAATTTCAGCTCCAGCAGAGCTTTTATAAAAAAAAGCGGGAGAGCGCCAAGGCCGAATAGATAACAAATTTTCTATAACAAAGGCTTCCCAACTTCTCCCAACCACAGGATGCCCCATAAGCTGTTCCAAAGATTCAAGCCCCAGAAGAGTATGAACAAAACCACTGTCCCGTATATAAACTTTAGACGACTTGACAAGTCTTTTCCCAATATTGGCATGGTAGGGGGGGAGCCGGCGAACCAGAAACAAGTCGGACAGTAAATCTATATAACGAGTGACAGACTGCGCGCTCACTCCAAGAGCCTGAGCCAGCTTGGAAGCGTTCAACAAACAAGCTTGATTGTGTGATAACATAGTCCAAAGCCGTTCTAAGCTGGCTGAGGGAACACGAGAGCCAAATAAAGGCACATCCCGCTCTAAATAAGTGCGAATAAAATCTTTTCGCAAAATCATGCTTTCTCTATTATTTTCCGCCAAATAACTGTTAGGGAACCCTCCCCTCAGCCATAGCTTCTCACAAGCTTTTCGATTCCTTTCAATTTCCAAAGGTGAAAAAGGAGTCATATCTATATAAGCAATTCGCCCCGCCAAAGATTCTCCTGACTGCTTAAGCAAATCAATTCCAGCAGAACCAAGGATTAAAAATCTACCCCGGCCTTTTTGTTTCCTACGGCCTTTATCAATAACTCCACGAAGTGTCGAAAATAATTCAGGAACACGATGGATTTCATCCAAAATCACCAAACGGTCTTCCATGCTTTCAAAAAATAATACGGGGTCACTCAAGCGATTTCGATCATTTTGATCTTCCAGATCCAAATAAAGAGCTTTGTATTCTTTAGCAATCTGATGAGCTAATGTTGTTTTTCCCACTTGTCTTGGACCCACCAAAGCGACAGCTGATTGATACTTTAAAGCCTGCTTGACTTTATCCGTTATGATTCTTGGTATCATCCTTGTAAATTATCCAACTTTTAGAAGATTTGCAAGGATATTTTTAGAAGAGGTCTTATTTATTCTGGCTAAAAAAATTTATGAGAATAGACTTTAGCTCTCAGTTTTTAGTCAATGATTTTTTCAATTGGGGCAGTAGTCGTCAATATTACTGGGTTGAAGGTCAAAATCTCTCACAGTTTCACAAGAAATCAACTTAACGGAGTAGCCGCTCCGCCCTCCGCTGGCGCAGGCGCTGGGAACCGGCATTGTTTTTAAAGCCGTACTCTCACATTTTAAAAAACGATCCTCATCTAATTCATACTTTTCATAGTTCAAAGGATGAGGATTGGTCCAAGAGCTTAAAAGCCCATCAGGAAGTTTCGCTTTGTCAAGATCAGGATCAGAGCGAGCCAGCCAGGGGTAAAACAAGTTCCCTTGGGAGAGAGGATAGAAACCATTATCACGATAATGCTTGGGCCGGTTGCTTTCATATTGTATTTTCCCCCAAAGCCTAGGAGGATGGCCAGAACTATCATAGCCGGGATCTTTTATTATGTTGGTAGCCACCTTTCCGTTGTCTTGATTTAAAAAATAAGGGGCGATAGATAACTCAATGACCTTCTTTCTGTAATTTTCTTCTAAGTACTCCTGGCTGTCCTTCCAGCCAAAATCCCCCCGGATATACACGGGTCTGCCAAGGGCCGCCGGAGAGTTAAATTTGTTGCTCCCGCCAAGATCACAGTCGGAGCCACCCAATAAAAGCTTACAGATTTTTTTAAAATAAGTCTGATGATAGTTGCCCAAAATAGAGTAATAAGAAATATCATAGAGATCGGGATAGACCGCCATTAGCTCCATCATTCTGGTAAAATTGTAGGGATTATAAGAAGGCCGCTGGACCAGAGGATCCCGTTTTCCAGTCCCCCAAATCAAATGAAAGTAATCCTCCATAGAATAAACTCTTTGTATCTTGTTATAGTAGGCGTGTTTGTTTAAAAAATTCATCTCGGAGGGGTGACGGTTGTCATGAAGCCTTTTATCAATCAGGCCCCATCTGTCCCCCGGAAAGCGGGAGTGATTGGGCTGTAACAGAGCCACATTGAGCTGATTGGAGTTGGGAATAAGGCTGGGGGGAGACGGATAGCCCGAAACAGAATGAACGGGAATGAGAGGATCGCTTTGTTCCGGCTGAGGGCCAAAATTTCCGCCAAAGGCCTTGGCAAAGGCGCTGGCTTTAAACTTAACCGGAGAGCTCAAAGAAAAGATCTGATTTTGAGAGAGGTAGTCAAACTCCGCCTTTAAGCCATAATAAAGAGTCTGATCCTTATCTTTAAAAAAAGAGAGGGTCAATTCCCTCATGGGGTCCGGATCATCTTGGCGGAAAAAATTAAGAGCATTAAACCTAAATAAGAGTTTAACTTCATCTCGTAGAGCGCCAGCTAAAGGGTGGACTTCCAATCTTAATATTTTTTGAACTTTTTCAAAGGCATCATCGTTGTATTTAAAGTCTCCATATTTGTAGTGTTGATCCATATGTACATTACAATCCGTGCTACCATTTGAGGATATAACCTCAACGCGCGCAAATTGCAGAACGGGCCAAACATTTAACTTTTTAAAAATCTCCTTAAAATCTTTGTCCTTAAAAGAGTTAAAATCCTGCAAGCCGTAATCAGCTAAACTTTTTACACTCTCTAGGTTGGCCTTAGTTAGATTGCCGCGAAAGACCTTTTTTGCCCCTCCAAAAATCTCCGCGCCATCCAGATCTTTTCCTTCCTTTAAACTGCGATTGTAAATCTCCTCTATCATTAGCTTTCGATCTAGTTGATCCAAACGAAAATGTGTCATAAAAAATTGAGTCATCAGCCAGTTTACAGCTCCTTCCGCAGGGCAAGATTCTTCAAGATTATCTTGAAGATCGTTTATCCCTCCAAAAGCTAAAAGGGCCTCTCCCATAAATGGAGCTACTACAATCAAATCAACAACAGGGGGGATATTGAATCCCACTTTATTACATAAATTTTGTTTGCTCTTCTGAATACCTCTTTTCCAAAGATCATGGCTAATACAGACAAAGTAACGAAAATCACAGTAGTCATTGCCATAAACATCATCCAAAATACTTTGAGCGCTCTGGCAATTTGAGCTTCTACTTTCACAAGACTTAATAGAATTGAATTTTTGCGGACACCAGTATTTAGGTTCAGTTCCTCCCTCATATTGCACGAGAGTCCCCATAATGCGATAGCGCCAGGCTAAAAGCTTCCAGTTCTGCCTCATCTGGTAGTTGATATGAGCCATGGCATTTAAAACCTCGGCTTGTTTTTTAGCTCCATAATAAACGGCTAAGTCCAAAGAGTTTTGCAGGTTGATCTTATCGTAAGTCACCATAGCGATATTGAGCGTCATGGCAAATAAAATAAACAAAACCTGAAAGATCAAGACGACAAAAATCGCCACCTGACCTCTCGCATTTTTCAAAAATTTCAATGGCAGTCCCTCTCTGTAAAATTATACCGATCCTGTTTAAGTTTTGAAGTTTTTTCTAAAAATTCCCGCTTTCGCCCCTATTTTCATAAGGACAGGCTTTTTGAGGAAGCTCTGTCCTTCAACAGAAAAGGAAACAAACCGACTGAATTTTCTGGTATTATATACTAATCCTGTTTGAGTTTTCCCGCTTTTTCTGGAGATTCCCACCCCCGCTTTCGCGAGGGCAGACTTTCGCGGGAAGGACGGTTTCTGAACCTTCCGAGATTCCCGTTTTCACGGGAATGACTGAACTCTTACAGGAAGGACTGTTAGACTGAATTTTCAAACAGAATTCAGTCTAACAAATTTCCTCTTAAATTTTTTCCCCATCTTCAAAAAAACACAAGCCCCTTCATCGCCAAGAGCTGACAATTTCCCCTCATCCAATTGTTGATAAAGCTTAATTTATACCGATCCTGTTTGAGTTTTCCCGCTTTAATTTCTGTCACTCCCGCGAAAGCCTGTCCTCGCGAAAGCGAGGGCGGGAGTCTAGTTGGGATCTAAAAATTCAAACCGGATCGGTGTAAGTCCAAAGAGCTTTGTAAATTGATCTTATCACAAGTCACCACAGCGACAGGTATCATCACAACAAACAAAATCTGAAAAAATTAAAACAACAAAAATCGCCAGACAGAACTTTAAGATAAAAACTGAGAAATAAAATTTTCACAATTGTTTAGCTCAAACTCTTTAAAATCTCTTTATAACCAGACTTATAAAAGCGGAAACACTGGCGCGGACTCCCCTGACTCTCTAGGCTTTTTCGCTTGAACCCTCAACAACACAAGCTCCTGAGATTAGAAGTTTCCAGAAAAAACACAGAAAAGCTGGAGAAAGCAAACTTTAGGCTAGGATCATTTCAAGAAAAGCTTTCCTTCTAAAAGCGCATAATCCATAAAATTTTAAAACCAAAAGCTTGTTTTTTGAGGCGCTATCGCTTATGACTCTAACTAGAGTGCTGTTAAAAAATAGAAACTTGCTTTCTAAGATCAAAAAATACTTCAATAAGGACATTGCCATTGATCTTGGCACCGCCAACACTTTGGTTTTCTCTCCTGGACAGGGAATCATCTTGAATGAGCCTTCTGTGGTCACCATGCAAAAAGACTTTCAAAATGAAAAAAGAGTTTTAGCCGTTGGCAAAGAGGCTAAATACATGCTAGGGCGAACCCCCGGCAATATTGTCGCCATTCGCCCCATAAAAGATGGAGTGATTGCTGATTTTGAGATCACTCAGCAAATGTTGAAATATTTTATCTCTAAAGCCACTCAAAAAAACTCTTTCATTCGGCCCCGCATTGTCATCTGTGTCCCTTACGGGATCACACAGGTTGAGAAAAGAGCGGTTCAAGAATCAGCCCTTTCCGCCGGAGCCCGCTCCGTTCATTTGATTGAAGAGCCTCTGGCCGCCGCTATAGGAGCCAATCTGCCTATTACAGAGCCTGTAGGAAATTTAGTGGTGGATATTGGCGGAGGAACAACAGGAGTGGCTATCATTTCCCTGGGAGGAATCGTAATATGTGAATCCATTAAGGTTGGGGGGGATAGGCTGGATGAATCCATTATCAATTACATCCGCAGAAATTTTAACCTCTTGATAGGAGAGCGAACCGCTGAAAATATAAAAACCAACCTCGGCACCGCCCTTTGTATTGAAAAAGACAACAAAAACCTCTCTGTAAAAGGAAGGGATCTGGTAACAGGAACTCCTAAAACAATCACCCTCAACCGCTTTCAAGTGAATAAGGCCTTAACAGACCCCTTGGAAGAAATTATCAGGACCATTCGTCTGGCTCTTGAAAAGACCCCTCCGGAATTGGCTTCTGATATTGTAGATAATGGAATTTTTCTCACAGGAGGAGGAGCTTTGCTTCACAATATGGACTTGTTTTTAAAAGAAAAAACAGGACTTCCTGTCTCTATTGCTGATAAACCCTTGCTCTGCGTGGTTTTAGGAGCCGGTAAAACTCTGGATCATCTGGATCTGCTCAATCAAATCACTATCAAATAGTCAGCGCCGAGAAAGCTCTAAACTATTGAAAGGTTTTGTGAATTTACGATTTTAATGGAATAATATTTGCAAAAAAACAGCTTAAAAGAAGGTTCAGGCAAATAAATTCTCAAAACAAGTTCGGCCCTCTCTTTGCACGAGGGCAGGCTTTGTGGCAAAGCATAGGACTGAATTTTCAAGTTTATTGGCCGGCTTTTGAACAAAAATCACTTTTTTACGCAAAATCATGTCTATAATGCCCAAAAATTCCAGCTTTTGGTGGGAAAACCCCGCCTTTAGATCAGCCCTTGTCCCGCCAAAGTTGGCTCAAAAAGCTAAAGATAAAACTTTTTGAGAAGTTATGTTGTATAGCATTCCTTTATTTAATAAAAAAATTTTATATTTTTTTATCATTTTCCGATACTTTTATTATGAAAAAGCTAAAAAAGAAAATTTTTATTGCGATTTTGAGTTTCTTTAATCTGGCTGTTTTAGGCTTGGTTTTTAACAGCTACTTTTCCAGCCAAGAGCAAATCCATCTCTTTTCCGTATCAGAAAGCCTTGAAGACCTAAAAGGAAAAATTCAAAGAGAATGTGAAAAAGAATTAAAAGCCATTTTAAACGGAGAGCGGAACAGCTTTATCTGCTCAGTGAGTCTACAGAAAAAACATAAAGGAGTCTCTTACAGCCTGAAAACACGTTTTAAAGTCTCTAAAGAGGAAGATAAAATCAAGATCAAGGAAATTTCTGGAAAATTAAGAGATACAAAACAACATATCACTGAAGCCCGGTTTTGTGGGGATTGCGCTGAGGATAAAGAGCTGGAGGATTCGGCCACTCAAGACATAACGGAGCTGATGAAAGAAGTTTTAACAGTTGCCGAAGACATTTATGATCAAGCCCAAGATTCTGTAGAAAAAGCTTATGAAGAATACAATCAGAAAGACAAGGAAAAAAGATTGGTTCAAATCAAAGAGAGAAACTGCGAGGGGGCTTGGAATGAAGAGGCAGAAAGCTTTGAAGAATTTACAGAAACAGAAGACAAGCTCAAATGCCGCCTCAATCAAATCTCCAATTTAAACAGCCCTTTAGAAGCCGAGAGTTTTTATCACAGCAAACTCAAAAAAGAGCTTTGGCATCTGGCGCTTTCTGAAGATAAATATCTTTTAGAAGACGGTCTGTTAGACCAGTTTAAAGACCCTTACCGCAACTCTTTATCTGTCAGATCTTCAGCCGGCTTGCTGGAGAGCTACCTCCGCTGGAAAGAAGATTTTGACATTTTGGAATCTTTAGAGGAAAAACAGAATTTTCTAAGAGCGATCTCCTCTGATGTCAATTCTATGACAGGCTTTATGACAGAAAAACAAGCGAGGCAAGACATCTATTATCTGAACAAAGGCCTTGACGGTCTGTCGGCCCAATTAAACCAACAAGCTACTAACCTCCCTCAAACTCCAACTCAAATTCCACCAGCCCCTTCAATTAACTATGAGGCTGTAAGTAAAGAGGTGGATAAGCTCTATTAGCGCCGACCGCCGCCCCCAAGATGTAAAACATGTTGCAAGCTCTGAGATGATGCCCTAAGAATTCAGAAGCTGGCGGCGGTCTGCGCTAATAGAGACAAATAAAGTTTTTCATAGCTGTATAAAGCTCCGGCTGTTAAAGAAAAAAACAAATTTTCATCTAATTGATACTCCGCTTTTAAATCCATTTCATAATTGAGTTTTTTATCTTCCAAACTTCCCGCTAGTAGAAGCAGGGGCTGGATCCGCAAAGTTTCGTCTAAAAAAGAAAAAACAGCTCTGGGAGAAAAATAAATTCCTTTTTGAACTTGCCCACTGGCAATTTGATAGGGATAGTTTCCAGCAGAAAGCTCTTTACCGCTCATCCAGCGGTTCCAAAACAAAAGAGCCATATCATAATTAGGGTGAAAGGCCAGATCTCCGCTAACTCCCCCCGTCTTCAATTCCAGCTGAATGGGAATCTGAGACGGCAATTTCATTTTGCCCTCTAAAGCTAAAGAAAAATGAACTCCTGGTTTAAAAACATAAGAAGAGCTGGCTCTTATATCCCAATTCCATTTTTTATACTCTCCAAACAGCTCTATCAAAGAGTCCCTTTCAAAAGCATGCCGATACAAAGCGGAGAGCTTCCAGTTTTCCTGCTGAATCCCCGCTTGAAGAAGAGCTGACAATTCCCCTTCTAAAAGCTTTAAATCCGCCGAGGGCTCTCCACCATGAAGCAAAGCGGGTTGTATATAAATAGACTGGTATTCCATAAGAACAGACAGTTGATTGTAAAGACTCATCCAATGCTCAAAAGGATTGTTTGTGGCTGAGTAAGTGGTCCCCAAACCAAAATGATAGGGCGCGCGCCCTAAGCGAACTTTAAAAAACTCCTGTTGATAATCCACATAAAATTGAGTGGGAAGAAAGAAAACCAAGGGAAGCTCTGATCGCGCTTTTTTTCCCTCCTCTTTATACAAGAAAACAAAACCCGTTTGCCTGTAAGCAGTTTCAAAAAGAAGATAGTTTTCAGCCAAACTTTTCTCTTTTAAAAAAGGAAAAAGATCGATACGGGATTTAAAGCTCAAACTGTCTGTAATGAAAATATCCGAATTTAAAACCGAGTGGAAGCTTCCATAATAATTGCCCTCATGCTGATAGTAAGAATCCAGCCTAGCCCAGCCAGACCAGTCAAAACTGACAGCCCAAGAGGAATAAGAGAGAAACAGAAAATAATAAAAAAGAATCTTAAAGGGCTTCATCTTTTTAAAGCTTAGCAAAACTTATTTTTTTTTGTCAAGCTGAGCTATGTTGCCATATATCAATGGCAGTTTTTCCACGCAAACGGGAGCTTTTAGACTGAAGCTTGTTTGAATTTTCCTCTTGTCTGTCACTCCCGCGAAAGCGGGAGTCCAGCGTTTCCTTTCCTGTATGAACATCAAAGCTTCTTGTCACTCCCGCTTTCGCGGGAGTCCAGTTATAACTTGAACTTTCAAATAGGATCAGTCTATCCATAAGTTTTTGAATCTAAATTTTTTCCAAAAAGCAGACTTCCAGTTGCTTTTTACCTTAACTGCTGTGAAAAATTTTCACAATTCAAAAAAAAGTTGCAAAAAAATTGCAAAAAGAGGATAAATAAACAAAGGAGAATGTCATGAAAGCAATAACAGTTTTACTGGGCGCGTCTATTTTTTATGGACACTCAGCCGTATCTTCAGAGGACAGCATCTTCGGAACATGGAAGATGGTCGGCGCGAAATGTGAAGATAACAGAACACTGTCTGAAGAGGAAAAGGCTAAAATTCAGCGCGCGGTGTCTATAGAGGCCAGTCGCCATTTCCAAACCGATGGGACTCTAATAGATTCTTTAAGCTTGTTGCCAATTCCAACAGAAACAGGCGTGATAACTTGCTCTTTTAAACACACGATTTCTTATACTGTATCAGATCAAATACTCTCTCGGCTAAAAGAAACCTCTATCGTAGAGGCTGATTGCGAAGGAGACAATCAAGAAATAGAATCCACCTTAAAAGACGGGTTTAAAAAAAATGTAAAGATTTTTCGTGATCAAGAGTTTAAACTGCTTGGCGATAAGCTTTTCTTTTATTCATCGTCTCCTGATGAGGGAATCTATGGTTTCAACTGTGATTCAACAGCAAGACTTATTATAGAATTTGACCGTATTTAGCAAATTCCAATAAATCTCCACAAAATTTCAGAGTCGATTGCGCTCTATTGTGTTGCGTTAAAATTCATACTTGAATCCAGCTATTTTTATCTCATATAAACTTTTTCCAAATAACAGCTGACAAATAACAGCAAGCAACAAAGGAGAATAGTATGAAAATAATGGGAATTATATACCTAATGAGTCAAAACTTATGATTTTGCAAAGGAAGATTCCACTTTTTAATAAAGGGGCATCCTGCCTTTAGAGCTTGCCTTTATCCGACAGAAGTTTACTTGAAAATCTGAAGTTTCCTTTGAAAAAAAAGAGTGTTTTTCAATAGTTAAAGCTAAAAATAAAGTTTTTTGAGGAGTCATGTATATAATTCCCAAAATAATAACTTTATTAGCCGTCTTTTCCTGAGTTCGCCAGTAGGAAAAAGCGCAGGGTGATAAAGCTTTGTTTTACATGAATCCCAAAAATAATAATGAAATCTGCGGTTCAACAGTCAGAACTGTTGTAGAGTTTGAGCGTATTTAACCCAATAAAGTTATAAAAATCTGCAAGTATAAAGTCCTAAAACCAATACGAGTGGAGCTTAGCATGACTGAAGATCGACTCTATAACAAGTTTGCATCTGAAATTATTTTTTAAAAATTTCATAGATCATAAAAACTTCAAAGAGACAAAACTTTATTTTTTTACAAAAAGACGGGATTTTTTTCTAAAGCTTTCCTCTAAAAAACGGTTGTATAAGACATCCCACTCGGAAGAGCCGGGGCGGATTCCTCTTTTAATGGATTCAATCTTTTTTAAAACCTCCCGCTCCATTTCCTCCCACTCTTGAACAAAAAAATGGACCGCGGATTTAACCTGCTCAAATAAAACCTCTTTAGAGGGAGCTGAAACCAAGTTTTTCTCCGATAGGCGATCGGCCAGCTTATGAGAGAGATAGCTTTGTCTGTCCGCTGAAAGTTTCATAATTGCATTCCTTTAAATACAAAAAAAACATTAAGTTTAAAAGTTAAAGAATTAAAGCTAAAAACGAGTTCGGATTTGACCACAATGCGTCTGCCAAGGTTCTTTAAGTGTAAATATGATTTGAAAAATTCAAGGAACATCTTATGAATAAAACTTGTAAGGAACAGACGCTTTGTGGCAAAACGCATGTCTGAGTTTTTTAGCTTTAATTCTTTAACTTTTAAACTTAATGTTTCCACAGTGTTTATAACACAATCCCTTTCTTTTTAGCCAGTTGGCTTTTTAATAGGGGAAAGATTTTTTGACGGTCAAAGCTCTGCCCCTGTTTTTCTAAATCTTCCATCATCTGATAGACTTCTTCTATCAACTGTCTTTCTTGATTAAAGCTCTCTTGAACCTCGGATTCAACCTCTTTGCGGATGGCTTCCTCCTCCTCATTCAACTGAATGCGAGAGTCTTCCAAAAGCCGTCGGACAACCAGCTCAGAAATTCTCAAGGCGGATAACTCATTCCAGTTCATAAATCAACTCTCTTACAGTTTAACTTGTCTTGTCAATGAGTAAGCTTGTGGATAAAAAAGTGCAAATCTTTTTTTTAAAAAAATCTTTTGATGATTTTTACAAAAGCCTTACATTGCTTTTTATGCCTTTCCATAAAAGCTATTCAGAAAATACCCTTAAAAAAGCCCTTCATTGGCTGGACAAACAAGATCACAACTGGCCTCAACATATCAAAGACAGCAATATTGCCGTCCAAATGTATTTAAAATCTCAAAAAAAAGAAGAGGAAGAATCTTCTTTTCAAAAGGAATTGCAGGAATTTTTAAGCCAAGACACGGGAGCTGTTTCAACGGATTTCAACAAATCGCCCTCCGCTAAAGCTGTTACAGCTCCCATTCAAAAAAACACCCGTCCTTTTTTAGAGACAAAAACTTTTGTTTTAGATGAGAAAAGCCTGCAAGCCTTGGAGCGAGCAAAAAAAGAGTTAAACATTCAAAGCGAGGAGGAGGCTCTAAGACTCCTCATCCAATTGGGGCAAAAAAATTTAAGCCGGCTTTAAGCAATGGCTTTTTGCGTCTTAGATTTTTTCTTATTTCTATAATTGTATTTTGGCAGGCCTGTTTTTTGAATCACCTCTTTAGTGATTAAACAGGTCTTTATATTCTCTTTAGAGGGAACATCATACATGATTTCCAACATACTGTCCTCTAAAACTTTTCTCAAACCTCTGGCGCCTGTTTTATTTAAAAGAGCCATTTCAGCCACTTGCTCAATAGCCAAATCTTCAAACTCTAATTCAACCCCATTATAGCCAAATAGCTTTTGATACTGTTTGATCAAAGCATTTTTAGGCTCTGTTAAAATTTTAATGAGAGCTTGTTTATCCAAAGAATCTAAAATAGAAACCCCCGGCAAACGACCGATAAACTCTGGAATCAAGCCGTATTGTATTAAGTCCGCCGGCTCTAACTTAGACAGAATTTCCATTCTATCCATTTCCTCCGGAGTCTCCACCTCAGCAGAAAAGCCAAGAGATCGGCTGGAAATGCGATTTTGAACAATTTTCTCCAAGCCCACAAAAGCGCCGCCCACAATAAACAAAATATTGGAAGTATTAACAGGAATAAACTCTTGTTGAGGGTGTTTTCGCCCTCCTTTAGGAGGAACATTGGCAATAGAGCCTTCTAAAATTTTTAAGAGAGCCTGCTGAACCCCCTCACCACTCACATCTCTTGTAATAGAGACATTTTCTCCCTTGCGGGTGATCTTATCAATCTCATCAATATAAATAACACCTCTTTCCGCTTTTTTCACATCGTAATCCGCCGATTGAAGAAGACCCAAAACGACATTCTCAACATCTTCTCCCACATAACCCGCTTCTGTTAAAGTGGTGGCGTCGGCAACCGAAAAAGGCACATCTAAAATTCGGGCGATGGTTTGAGCCAATAAAGTTTTTCCTGAGCCTGTCGGGCCAATAAGCAAAAGATTGCTTTTTGCCAGCTCCACGCCATCCTTTTGTATTTGAGAGGACATATTGATCCTTTTGTAATGGTTATGAACCGCCACGGCCATTGACTTTTTAGCCTTGTCCTGACCAATGATATATTCATCTAAACTGGCTTTAATCTCCGCTGGGGTTGATACCTTAAGCTTCTTGCTGTCTGTGAAGGCCTCTTTTTTATTTTCTTCCGTTAAAATCTCATTACACAGATCAATGCACTCGTTGCAAATATAGACCTGAGGGCCTGAAATCAGCTTAGAAACTTCCTTTTGATTCTTGCCGCAAAAACTGCAATTGTTAACTGCCATAGCTATCTCCTTAAAGTGTTAGTCAAACTATCATTCCTTCTTCTTATAAATCAAAACAATCCCACTGAGTTAAACTTTATTTTTTTGATGACCCTTTGCTTTATTTTTTCTGTTTTCCACAATGTGATCCACTAAAGAAAATTCCCGCGCCTCTTTAGCGCCCATATAACGATCCCTATCCATCATTTTTGTCAGAGCCTCTTTATCCAAGCCGGTGTGTTTAGAGTAAATTTGAGTGAGCTGATTCTTTGTATAAGACATTTCTTTGGCTTGGATTTCAATATCACTCACCTGTCCAGAAATTCCAGAGCCAGCAATCAAAGGCTGATGCACCATCACACGCGCATTGGGCAGTATATAGCGTTTATTTTTAGCCCCCGCGCTTAAAAGCAGAGAGCCCATACTGGCCGCCAAACCAATGCAGTAAGTCGCCACATCAGGCCGAACAAATTGTATAATGTCATAAATCGCCAAGCCGGCATGCACTGAGCCTCCTGGGGAGTTAATATAAAGATGAATATCTTGAGAAGAATCCTGCATTTCCAAAAAAAACATCTGAGCAATGACACTGTTGGCAACATTGTCATCAACAGCAGTGCCAAGCATAACAATTCGGTCTTTTAAAAGGCGGGAGTAAATGTCATAGCTTCTTTCTCCACGAGGGGTTTGCTCAATAACAATAGGGACTAAACTCAATTTCAACTCCTAGTTTTTTTCTAAAGTTGTTAATCTTATCGGCTTTTAAGCCAAAAACTTAAAATTTTTCCTATCCTGCCCTTTTTCCTCAAAGCTTTTTATACGGATCCTATTTAAAATTGAGGGTTTTTGTGTTTTTTAGTTGAGAAATGAAATCCCTTAAACCCAAAACCTTGAACCTAGCCGGCGCTGAAAAAGCTCCCGTCTATTAAAATTATACGAACCGGATTTGAAATTTCAGGACGACAGTCATTCCTGAGAAATCGGACCGGCTTTTCGGCTGTGGGATTCAAGCTGACTCTTTTTGACTTGATTTCGGATTTAAGGGATAAATGTTTATTCTGTTAATAAACAAATAACGGGATCCGTTGATTTATGTCTATTCAAGTGGTTGCTTTAAATAAAAAAGCCTCTTTTCAATATGAGCTGAAAGAAAAATTTCAAGCAGGGCTGGTCTTGTTGGGAAGTGAAGTGAAATCTCTTAGAAAAGGAGCTTGTCAGCTCAAAGACTCTTACATTTCCTTCATAAAAGAAGAGGCTTTTTTACAAAAAGCCCACATCAGCCCCTATAAAAAGGCTCGCGGGGGCGGGCATGAACCGGAAAGAAAAAGAAAACTGCTCTTAAATAAAGCGGAGCTTAAAAGAATAAGAGGGCTTATAGAGCAAAAAAAAATGAGCTGTGTCCCCACTAAAATTTACTTTCAAAAGAGCCGGGCCAAGCTGGAGATTGCCCTTGCTTTAGGCAAAAGCCGATATGACAAAAGGCAGAGTCTTAAAAAAAAGCAGGCAGAAAGAGAAATGGAAAGAGCCTTGAAAAGATAAAGAAATCTTTTTCTACCTATAAAAAAATCTAATCTGTAAAATAAGTTAAAGGAGCCTTTTGTCAATTAAAGACGCAAGGATGGGATCATCAAACAGGCAAATGCTGTTTTTTCCATTAAAACCCGCTTAAAAACGAGACAGAAAAAGTTGTCAATTCCAAACAAAAGCGATAAAAAATCTAAAATTTTCACTTTTGAAAAATAATCTTTTATTAAAAGGTTTTTTCCGTTAAATAACAGGCATGCCTCAGTTTTCGTCTTTTATAGTTTTACCGCTTTTTGCGCTGGCTTTTCACTGTTACAGCTCCGCTGGGGAGTTTGACTTCAACCCAGCCAACAAAGAACGGCTCCTACAAAAAAGCCTCTCCCAAGCTTTTTGGCAAAGAACCAGACACAGCGCGCCTCTTTTCCAAATCAGTGAATGGAAAAATCTTCAATTAAAACATCAAAGCTTTTATGACTTCTTAAATCAGCTCATAAAAGATCATACGATTATCATAGATCATTTTTACAATGTTTTTTTAGAAAGACAGGGGGCTGGCATTCCAACTGAGCCAGAGACACATTTTAAAGCCAATCAAAAGCTTGAAGAGTTATTTTCCGCCTTAAAAAAAGACAAGCCCGAAGAGATTCAAAAATTTATGGAGGAGCACTCTTTTACAAAAGCCGATAAAATACTAGCTGTTTTGCATCTTATTTATTATGGCTCTCTCAATGAAAAAATTTTTGAATTAATGGAGGCCCTCTCTCTTTCTGTCAATGACAGCCTGTCTTTTAAGGAGATAAAAAGCTCAATGCTTCCTGAGGAGTTCAAAAACAAGGAGGAAACTGTTGTTGTTCTCTCTCATCATCTGTTAGCTACAAAAAAACCCAAAATTATAGAAAGGCTGATGGAAAGAGAAATTGACTTTGGACTTAAGCTTGCTACAGGGGATAATATTATATACTCTTATATTCTGTTAAACCAGAATTTAAAGAAAAAAGAGAGGAAGAGGCACACCAAAGGGCTTATAGCTTTTTTACAGATCCCACAGGCTAAAAGTCTTTTAAAGGATAAAAACTCTTTAGGCTTAACTCCCCTGCATTTTACTTTTTCCCAGCCAGATAAAAAACTTAGACGAATTCTGATAAAAAAGTTTCGCGAACTCAGCTTGCTTCCCTCTCATGTAATGGCTCAAGATTACAGTAACTTATGGAATTACATAGCTCAAGAAAAACCAAAAGCCTCCCATTCCCCTGTCATCACTTACCTTAATTTTCAAGCTTTTTTAAAAAACCTATTTAATTTTTTTGATCCCTATCAAACAAAAGAGTCTCGATCGGTTTTAATGAGTTTTTTTAATGATTTTCATGCAAACTTAATGAAAGCTGAAAAAACAAGGCTTTTAATGCTCCATGAGTTTAGCTCTAAAGAGGGGGGAATTCCTAAAAACACCCGTTTAATCTTACAAGCTATTTTTAACAGAGATGAAAATTTTTTTAAAACTTTAGACTCTAAAGAAGGCTTAAAAACAGAAGAGATTTTTCTTAATTTCACTTATGTCAATTTTGACAAAGTGTATCTGTTGAGCAATCCTCTTTTAGAAGCGATAAGGCAAAGTTTTACTCCAGCGGTTGAATACATCCTAAAAAAACTAAGACAGTCCGAGACAGCCCAAAAAATACAAGAGCATAACAAAATTATACAATCCTATAGTTTAGATCCTCTGTCTTTAGCTTTTGTCACTTATGGCTCTTTGGATTTAGAAGATCCTTTCAAGCCGCCAGCTAAAAAAATCTTAAGACTGATTTATGATAATCTGCCCAAGCTTGAAAGCTACTACTTTCCCTTAAGTTTGTCCCCTATAGAATGGGCCTTATTTTTTGGATTGAAAGAAGAAGTCCGGTTTTTGCATGAATCTAAGAAGATGGGCCTTCCGCCAACCCTGACTTTGGAAATTGATGGGCATAAATGGCTGTTAGACTGGGAAACTTATTTAACAGAACAAAATTTTAAACACTTAGCCAGCTACTTATCCAGTCAAAAGCAATCAGCTGAGCCGCAAGAAGAATCCCTGGAAGGTACAGTTGATAGAATTTTTAGAGAATCTTCAAAAAAAGCGCAGGAAGTTTTTTTAAAAATGTCAAAAGAAGAGCAAATAGAGCAAGCTTTAGGGCCAGAGCTGTGGGAAAAATATCGAAAGGGACAGCTTAGATTAGAAGATTTTAAAGATCAAAATGAGGATCAAGAAGAGGCTTGTAAAAAACAGTTCATCCACTGATTTTTCTGCTTTTATACGAATCCTGTTTGGAATTTCAACGCACAGTCATTCCCGCGAAAGCCTGTCCTCGTGGAAACACGGGGGCGGGAATCCAACTGAAACCCGAGTTTTCAAACAGGATATGTATAAACAGCTCGGCTGGTCCTACAGCTTTTAAATTCATGCAGACTATGATTCTCTATTTTGAATTTTGAGCTTTCTTCTGGAGATAACAATAAAAAGCTTATGAGTAAAATTTTCAATGGAAAGGCTTTCTCAGTCCTCTATTTTGCCACAATGCGACTGCAAGTCGCTTTGTGGTCAAAGCCTGTCCTCGCGCAACCGGAGGCTGAACTCATTTCAAGCCTTTCCATTGAAAATTTTTACTTTTTAAACGGATTTTGTTATAGTTTCAAAATCTAAAAGCAATCAAGCGCAAAGCCTAAAAAATTCTCTTTGTTTTTACAGGAAACTTATTATAAATAAAGCTATATGAGCAAAACTGTGTTGAGAAAGCCCTCTTGGATAAAAAGTCAAATCCCTTCGGGAAAAAATTACCACTTGATAAAAGGCCTGCTTGCAAATTTAAAGCTGTCCACTGTGTGTGAATCGGCGAACTGCCCTAATATCGGAGAGTGCTGGAGCGGCGGAACAGCCACCCTCATGCTCATGGGAGACATTTGCACAAGAGGCTGCCGCTTTTGCAATGTCAAAACAGGAAACCCTAGAGGCTGGCTGGACGAAAAAGAGCCGGAAAAAGTCGCTTTCACTTTATCCCGCCTCAATCTCAGCTATGTGGTTCTCACCAGCGTCAATAGAGACGATTTAGAAGATGAGGGCGCTGGACACTTTGCTAAAACCATACAGCTGGTGAAAAAAAGACAGCCCTATCTTTTAATAGAGGTTTTAACCCCTGACTTTAAAGGAAAAAAAGACTGCCTTCAAAAAATCATCTGGGCCCGGCCGGAGGTGTTCGCCCACAACATAGAAACGGTGGAAAGCTTGAGCCGCAAAGTGAGGGACCCCAGAGCCAATTACAAACAGTCTCTCAATGTTTTAGAGTTTGTAAAAAATCAAGAGCCTTCTATTTACACAAAATCCTCTCTCATGTTAGGTTTGGGGGAAAGCCATTCAGAAGTTTTAAGCGCTTTAAAGGACTTAAGAGCAGTTGGCTGTGATGTGGTTACTTTTGGACAGTATCTGCGCCCTCAAAAAAGACATCTCCCTGTCCAGCGGTTCATTCCTCCTGAAGAATTTAAAGAGTGGAAACAAACCGCAGAGAATATGGGTTTTGTGTATTGCGCTTCCGGTCCTCTGGTAAGAAGCTCTTACCGGGCCGGAGAGTTTTTTATGTCAGCTCTCATTCAAAAACAAAGGATGAAAAATGGCTCTTAAAAAAATCACACTTCCTGATTTAGGAGAGGGAGTTACAGAAGGGGAAATTTTAAAAATCAAAGTGAAAGAAGGGGATTCTATTGCTATGGATCAAGCTCTATTAGAGGTGATGACAGACAAAGCCTCTATGGAGGTGCCTTCCTTTATAGAAGGAGTGATTGAAAAAGTCAATGTCAATGAGGGAGACATTATTTCCGTTGGCGCGGAGCTTTTTACAGTTCAGACAAAAGAGAGTCCAATAGAAAATAAAAAAGAATTCTCCTCTAAACAAGCTGAAGAATCAACAGACAGCTCCTGCCCTCCCCCTAAAGAAAAAAGCGAGAAAAGAAAAGCGGAAAAAGCTGATGTCCCGCCAGAAAAATTTTTTCCTTTAGCCATCCCCTCCAGCAGAAAGTTAGCTGAAGAGCTGGGACTGGATTTAACAGAAGTGAAAGGCTCTGGAGAAAGAGGAGAAATTAAAAGAGAGGATCTTCTCAATTATATAAAAAAGAAAATGAAAGCTCCCTCTTATTCCACCCCGTCCTTTTCTGACTTTGCCGAATCAAAAAGAATCCCTTTAAAAGGCATTCAAAGGCTGATGTTTGAAAGCATGACCTTGTCCCGAGCCACGATTCCCCCTTTTACTATTGTTGAACAGGCTCAAGCAGGGCATCTGGTAAAACTGAGGACGGAAATGAAAAGCCGTTTAGAAAAGCAAGGGCTGAAAATGGGTTATCTGCCCTTTTTTATGAAAGCTTTGGTTCCTGTTCTCAAACAGTTTCCGATTTTTAACTCAGTCTATGACACAAAAACAAAAGAAATTGTTTTTAAAAAACATATAAACTTTGGTTTTGCTGTGGACAGCCCCAACGGTCTGTTAGTTCCTGTCTTAAAGCAAGCGGAAAACAAAAACCTTTTAGAAATTGTAAAAGAGCTTTTTGAGCTTTCTAAAAAAACAAGAGCGGGAGCTATTGAAAGAGAGCATTTAAAAGGAGCGGGACTCACTCTCACAAACTTAGGAAGTTTAGGAGGGCTTTACGGCGTCCCTATCATACAAGCTCCTGAAATGGCTATTTTAGGAATTTATAAAATTTTTAAACAGGCGGTGAAAAATGAAAAAGGGGAATTTGAAGAAACAGACTTTATAAATTTTTCCATCACTTGTGATCATCGCTTTATAGACGGCGCCACAGCCGTCCGATTTTTAAAAAGCTTTGTCCAAAAAATTGAAGAGCCTAGCCTCTTGCTTTTAGAAGAATGAAAAGTCTCATTGTTAAAAAATTTGGCGGCGCTTCGGTTGGCTCTATAAGAAAAATAGAAAGCATCGCCCAACGCTTGTCAGAAGACAGAAAAAGAGGAGAACAGCCCCTTGTCGTCCTTTCCGCCATGTCTGGCTACACCGATTCTTTAATTCAAATGGCCCATAAAGTTCATCCTCACTTTCAAGGAGAGGCTTACGACATGCTGGTCTCTTCGGGAGAGCAGATAAGCATCTCTCTTTTAAGTCTCGCATTAGAAAAAAGAGGCCTAAAAAACAAGCCTCTTTTAGCCCATCAAGCTGGGATTCAAACTTCAGCCCTTTTTTCTAAAGCTCATATTGAATCGATTCAAATAGAAAAAGTAAAAGCCCTTCTTAAAAAAAAAGTCATGCCTTTAATTGCCGGCTTTCAAGGAGTCACAAAACAAAATGAGATCACCACTTTAGGAAGAGGGGGCAGTGATTTAACCGCTGTGGCCTTAAGCTCGGCTTTAAAAGTGAAAACTTGTGAGATTTATACGGATGTGCCCGGAGTCTTTACAGCCGACCCACGATTAGTCCCTAAAGCGAAAAAACAAAAATCCTTAAGTTTTTCTGAAATGATGGAGATGTCCTATTTGGGATCTAAGGTGTTGCAGATTCGCTCCGTGGAAATGGCTTTAAAGTATGATGTTAAACTCCATGTCCGTCATGCTTTTAAAAAAGAAGAGGGGACATGGATTATAAACAAAAAGGAGGGGGGTATGGAAGGTTCTGTCGTTTCAGCAATAGCTCATGATTTAAACACTTTAGTTATAAAATTTAATAAAACTCCTTCGGGAGTGAATTTTTTATCTGATCTTTTCACAGAGCTGGGGAAAGAGGCTGTCTTTGTGGATATTATCTCTCAAAGCGCGATAGGCGCTCCCTCCCGCTTGTCTTTTTCTATTCCCAAGACGGATTTGAAAAAAAGCTTGTCTGTTTTAAAAAAACTCAAAGTTGAAAAAAATATCTCTGTCATAAATAAAGTCGCTAAAATTTCCGTTATCGGCGTTGGCATGGCTTCCCATTCTGGAGTGGCGGGACGGTTTTTTTCTGTCATTAAAAAAACCAAAGCGCGTTTGTATTTAGTAACCACTTCTGAAATAAAAATCAGCACTGTCATTGATGAAAAGAGCCTGAAGAAAACCGCCAGAGCTTTACACAAAGAATTTAATCTTTACTAACCGGGTTTGAAATTTGAGTCTATCCCCAATAGTTTCTATTTTTCAAAAACTTTAAGATGAGAGGCTTAAAAGCTCAGATAGACTTTTTGCAAGTGGATTGGCAAGCTTTTGAACAAAAATCACATTTAAACAATAAAACAATTTTTTAGGGAGATTCCCGCTTGCGCGGGAATGACAAGTGAAAGCGGCTCTCAGGAGACCAGATTTGGGGAGATTCCCGCTTGCGCGGAAATGACAGCTGGGATAAAAACTCAAACAAGGTCTCTATCATGTTCCTCTATCAAAATGGCCAATTGGCTTTAAAACAAGGCTCTCAAGCCCTTCTCTTAAAAGAAATTGTCCAACAAGAAAAAACACCTTTTTATCTCTATGACATTCAAGGCCTTAGAGAATGGTATCGGTTTTTTTTATCAGCTACGCAAAATCAAGCTAAGGTTTTTTTTGCTATGAAATCCAACTTTAATGAACAGGTTTTAAGAGCTTTTCAAAAAGAGGGGGCTGGCGTGGATGTGGTTTCAGGGGGGGAGGCTCGTTTAGCTCAAGACTGCGGTTTTCAGCCTCAAGATATTGTTTTTTCAGGTGTGGGAAAAACAGCGGAAGAGTTAAAAATGGCTGTGGAGCAAAAGTTTTTTCAAATCAATGTAGAAAGTTTTGAGGAGCTAAAGAGATTAGCTCAAATTTGTTCAGAAAAAAATCAAACAGCCCCCCTTGCTTTGCGAATCAATCCCAATGTCAATTTTTCCTCTCACCCCTATATAAAAACAGGCTTAAGCGGTCACAAATTTGGTTTGGAAGAGTCGGAGTTAAAAGAAATTTTAACATTTATAAAAAAAAATCAGGCTCTCTATTTACAAGGCTTAAGCATGCATATTGGCTCTCAAATTTTTGACTTGAATCCTCTTTTTCAAGCCATTCATTACTTAAAATCTCTTTATGAGCAGTTAAAGCGAGAAGGCTTTCCCTTAAAAGTCTTGGACATCGGAGGCGGGCTGGGTGTCAATTATCAGCAGGGAGATTTAGAAGAGGAAAAGGCAAAGCTCAAAGAGTTTGGAAAAACTTTAAAAAGTCTTTTCAAAAACTTTGATGGGCAGGTGATCACAGAGCCGGGGCGCTTTTTGACAGCTCGCTTTGGAATTTTATGCGCCACAGTGGAATATATAAAAAAAAGCCCTAAAAAGCAGTTTGTGATTTTAAACAGCGGGATGAATCATTTTTTAAGAACGGCTCTTTATTCCGATCCGCATAGAATTTTAGCCTTCAAACAAACTCAGAGCTTGCAAAAATATGATGTGGTCGGACCCATTTGTGAAACAGGGGACTGCTTTGCCAAAGACATTTTTCTGCCAGAATTAAAACAAGGCGAATCTGTGGCCCTTGCGGATACGGGAGCTTATGGCTTTGTTATGGCCAACTCTTATAACTTACAAACCCCTGTGAGGGAAATTGCTTTTGATCAAGGGAAAAAGCTTTAAAAAAATCTATAAATTTTTTAAAAGAGCCTTATTAAAAATACTTATAGATCTCAATGACAAGCTGTTTGGTCACTTATTAAAAAGAACGGGCGAGAAAAAATCTTATTTTACAGAGACTTACTAACAATCTTGTTTGAGTTTTCCTCCCTTTTGCCGCTCCCGCAAAGCTTGCCCTCGTGGAAACGGGGGCAGGGAACGGGAGTCTAGTTGGAGCCTAAAATTTAAACAAGATTGGCATAACTATCAAAGATTTTCATCAAGGTCTTTAAATATAAGGGTTTCAGGAGCTTTATTATGAGACAAAAAAACAAGTGGTCTTAGGCTGAAAATCTTTGGAAGGCTTGATTCTATAGGCTTTTAATGGGCTGGCTAAATACATAATTCCTGTTTTCGCGGCTTTTGTGAAGATTTTTCACTCAGAATTGTATTGGTTTTTTCTCGGATTTGAGCCTATAAAAGCCTTTTTTGAGTGAATCCACCTAATATTAAGCGAAAGTGGTGGCCGATTTAATTGTGCTTATTTTCCATTAAAACTCTTTATTTACAAGGCTTTCAAGCTGTTTTTAGGTTCTACCCAATCACCTTTTCCCTGCTTTTTAAAAAGAAAGCCTTGATTTATATGGATTTTAGAGAGTTTTTAAAGGTTTTTTTCGCAATTAAGCCGGCCACTGGCACTAAAAAAAAACTTAAAAATCTAAAAATTTGTGAATTTTTTTCAAAATTACATTTCTTTCTTGATTTTCCCATTTTTAAGATATAATAAAGAGGCAGTTAATTAAAAGGAGTTGAATCATGAAAACAATACTATCTTTACTCATTAGTCTATCCTGCATTCCTCTTGTTTCTACAGCTTTTAGGGCACCAACAAGGCCTATTGAAAAGCCGCTAATTATCCCTAATTCTCTGCCTACAGATCCTGCTTTTAAACAACTAGGACTTGATATAAAATTAACTTCCAATTCAGACTTGCTGTTAACAGCTGAAAAAAATTTAGACAGAAACACTGTGCAAGCTTTGAATCGCGCGCCGATTCAAACAAAAGAAGATGCCGAAACGATAGAAAGTTTTTTAAAGCTTGTTCCCGCTTTAAGTACTGGCCTTCAAAGCAAAGGTTTAAGCGTAAAAGAGGCTAAGTCAGCTAACAGCGCTCTTACTGCCGCTATCACTCAATCTGTAAGAGAAAACTGGGAGCCAGAAACGCAGGCCAATGTTATAAAATTTGCTAAAGCTCTGGCTTTAGACCCTGTAGCGAATCAGA
Source organism: Oligoflexia bacterium (assembly GCA_026914095.1). Classification (GTDB taxonomy): domain Bacteria; phylum Bdellovibrionota; class Bdellovibrionia; order Bdellovibrionales; family UBA1609; genus JACOND01. Next base: position 347 of record JAPPIY010000122.1, on the reverse strand, counting down.
AAAAATTAGAAGAAGTGAAAGAAAATTGTCGTTTGTAAAACCCTCCCTCCTTATTTTTGTCTAAAACAGAGAGCTTTTCAGCTCTCTGTTTTTTAGAATTACACTTAAAACCACAGCAAATTAAGTTACAATAGCCTTAAACCACAAGGAGTTGGGCAACTTCCACAGGACATAAAAAATAAGCCCCTGTGAGTTTTATAAAAATGCTATAAATTTAAGCCTTGTCTGTATTTTAAAACTCATTGTATGCGGCGCTAAATATATAATCCCTTTTTTTCAGTTTATTATAGTCAGACCAGGCTTTTTAGTGTAAAAAAAAGATATGTATCTTATTACCAGTCTTCTCA